>JBJEDD010000076.1:0-13018 GCA_051871715.1 Muribaculaceae bacterium
TTAATTTTATTTAACATACTACAAAGCGACAATTTTTCAAATTGTGACTACCTTTGTAGTCCCAATTAAGCAGTACAGAAGAAAAATAGTTGTTTTATAGATAATTGTGTAAGGGGTGCAGGGCGTCGTGAGACAGCCCTGTACTTTTTTTCTCCCAATTCCTAATTCCTGTCTTTTATGCAGCGCTTCTGAACCCTAACATGCAGAAACTCGCTGCGTGCATGTGTACGCAGCGAGTTTCTATGCTCCGGTTAGTTGTTATCGTATTGCTATCTTAGAGACTCGTGAGGTGCCGTCGCTGAGGGTCTCGCGCTTGATGTATATGCCTTGCATGGGCTGTGATATCTCGATGCCGGTGAGGGTATAGTAGGTTGTTGCCGTCACTTGTGCCGTGGTATCGATGTCGTTGACGCCTCCGGTGAGCGGGTGTACGGGGCGTATAGCAAAGCCCTCATAGCGGTAGGCTACGTTGTTGATGTTGACGCCCCAGTCGTCGAAGTCGAGTTCATAGGCAAAGTAGATGCCGTCCATAGGCTCGGGGTATAGTGTGCCCGACCAGTATGAGCCATATTCGCCAACGCTCCACACATCGCTCTCGTAGCGACTGCCGTTGTATGGGAGGAATATGCTGTTGCCGTTTTTGATGCTGGTGAAGCGCGTACCGGCAACACCATTCAGGGTCTCTGTGGTGGTGTTGCAGTTGTTGTATAGTTCGACAAACTCTTCGTGGGTGGGCAGGCGCCATTCTCCGCCCCACTTTGCACGCGCGATATCGTATTGTGTGCCTGAGATTTCGGTGGGGAGGTCACCCGAGGGATATAGGCTATCATCGGCAGCGGTAAGGAGACCGCTGGGATCGCCCCAGCCATAATAGCCACCGCACAATTCCTCGGCGGATACTTGCCCGAAGCCGTTGTCGGCGGTATCCATATTTGCTGTAGCCCACAGTACGCTCAGTCCCAAGTCGACGTAATGATAGTCACCGGCATCGGGGAGGGGTTCATCGCCACCACCGCCGGGGGTATCACCGGAGTCGTCGCTCAAGCCCAAGGCAGACTTGAATGCATTGACGATATATCCGGTGGAAGCATCAATCAGCAGTGTTACCAGCGACAGGTTGCTCTTGTGCTGCACGCTTGTGGGGATGGTGATATCGAGGTTGTAGGTCACGGGCACGCCGATGGTCTGGGCTGTGGTAATTGTGGCGCCGGCATACTCGGGATAGATGCCGCGAGCCACATCGTTTAGTTCAATCTCGACAGGGTCGGGCATATTCTCAAAGCCGCCCATCTCGCCCTCGGCGCCGCCGCTATAGTAATTGTGTTGTTTGTAACCCTCGACATGGTCTTCGACAAGGACAAAGGCTACATTGTATGTATCAGTGCCGGTGTAGCAAAATTCGGCCTCGGCGGTCACGCTCAGCACCTTGTTGTCATCGCTGACGGTGGCAGTGGTGTACACATCGCCCACGGAGCCTTGCAACTTGCCGAATTGATAGAATGTCTCAAAACTGCCCGTGGAGATACTCATATTGGTGTACTCGCGATTGAGATTGCAAGCGGGGAAGTTGGTGATGCCCATATTGCTATCGTACTCTGCGACGGTGAGGCGGTCGTTGTTGTGCACGGCGATGCCGATGAAGTCGTAGGGGTGAGCCTCCTTCGCCGCTTCCATTTCGACGATACCACGGACACACCAGCCACACCAAGTGCCTGTTCCTTCCTCAATCACCACGTTGCGGTCGAAGAGATATTTGTAGACATTGATAGTCTCTGATACCGAATTGTTGTCGGCATTGTCGTCGGCTACGCCATTCACGGTGGCGATAGTGGCTTTGATTTCCGCGCCAAAAGTCTGCTCGGTCAATCCGTGTGAAAATTCAGCGTCAACCTTGGTGGAACGCCCGGCGAGGAGTGTCTGCTCGTAGGTCTGCTCGCCAACCTTGACACCGTTGACCGAAAAATCAACTACAAAGGCAGTGACAGCCTCGCTACCATGGTTTTCTACCGATAGCACTGCGCTCACCGTCTCACCGACGGTGTAGTTAACTTTTTCAATAAGGATGTCGCTCAGTCCCAAGTCGACCTCGGCACCGACAGCACTCATGCCGCTCATTGCTATGACGGCAACTGCCAATAATTGCTTTAGTTTTTTCTCTACACTTGCCATAATGATTTAGTTTTTGAGATTTGGTCGCAAATTTATCAAAAAACGACATTAATTATGGCATTATAATGGCTGTAGTGTGTGCAAAATCATAATTTTGAACACAAAAGAGCCTAAATTATTGCTCTGAGGCGATGCGCAGATACTCGGTGGGGGTCAATCCGGTGTTTGCCTTGAAGGCGCTGATGAAAGTCGAGCGCGACTTGAAGCCGACACTCTGCCCGATGCCCTCGATGGTGAGGTTGCCCCATTGCTGAGGGTCGCCCATTCGCCGGCAAGCCTCGCGCACACGATAACCGTTGATGAGAGCATTAAAGTTGCATCCATAGCACTCGTTGATGGTCTGCGACACATTCTTGTAAGGTTCGCCCACGATCTCGGCAAGTCGCTGAGCCGAGAAGTCGACGCTATAGATTTCATCGTTACCCTCCAATACGGCACGGATTTTTTCGCGCAAAGCCTCCTTATCCTTATCGTCAAGGTTGCTGCGCTTGTACTTCTCTGCCGGCTGTGCCGCCATCTCCTCGATATTGCGATACAATTTGATATTCTTCTCGCGCAAAGCCCTGTTTTTCTTATATATAAGTATTAACAAAACAGAGATAGCGATAGTGAAAATAGCCGATATGCACGCAATAGTATACATGCGACGTTGCTTCTCCTGCGCAAGTCGCAGGTTGTCGGATATTTCTTGTAATTGGCTCAAGAAGCCTTGCTCGGTGATATTGCGCAACTGCTTGTAGGTGAGGATGTCGCTCTTCAACTCCAAGTATTTGGTATTATATCGTTCGGCATCCTGACCATTGCCACCGTGGCGATATATCAGAGATTTCAAGGCATAAATCTCCAATTGCGCGTCCTTCACCTCAGCCGAGTCGGCGAGCGCCTCCGATTGCGACACACTCGCGATAGCATCGCCATACCTGCCGCACATATCCAGAGCCTTAGCCCTATTGATATAAGCCATCAATCGGTGGCGCAACTTGCCCTGCTCATCGCTAAATAAAGCAATTTGACTATCGAAGGAATTTACAGCCTCGACTGCATCACTTCGTTGCATAGCATCCATACCACTATACATCAGCGTGTTATATGTGAATGTCCACGAAGGCTCTTTCCCATCATACATTTGTCGGTATTCGCTCCATATCGAGTCGGACTGTTCCCACAATCCATTGACAAACGCCAGCTCCAATGTGTTGGAGATTATCACGTCGGCAAGCGCCGGGTCGGCAAGTTTTAAGGCTTGCTTATATTTCTCAAAGGCTCTCGTCAAGAAAGATGAGTCGTTGCACTGAATGCCCATCGTGTGATAGGTGATACCATAATCCATCTCAATCTCTGCCGTCAAATGCGGCCTCGACTCGGCGTATCGCTCGGCTTGTGTAAGGCTCTCTATAGCCTTACCGTAGTCGTAATAATAGTAAAAGAGTATGCGCCAGCGCGAGATATAGGCTTGAGCCACCACTTCGTTGTCGGTGTGCTCGCGACTTGTGACATTGTCGGTGACGATGGAGAAGCAAATCATCGCACTGTCGGCTTGCCCCTCATCGAGGAAACGCGCGCCATTTGCCAGCAACTGCTCTGCCGAGATTGTTGACCAGCGGTCGTATGCCTCATAGTGCGACACCGACTGCACCCCGTAGATTGCAACCACCAGGCAGACAATTATTATGACTACACGCGTCTTCATCTCGTGCACAAAGTTACAAAAATTTTCAATACAGAGCGCTGTTCCTTCCTCCATTCCCCATTCCATAAATAAATCGCCCTTAAAGTCAGGATGCATAATGTGTTAAAGTTGTGTTAAAATTGGACATGCGCGATACAATTCTGCACTTTGTGTTATACCTTTGCATTGACAATTTTGTCAAACAAGTTAGTTAAACATTTTAGTCAACAAATATGAAGGAACCAAAAAGCCCTGAAATCACTGATGCTGAGGCTCGTATCCTGGCGGCGGCTGAAAAAGAAATTATGGTGAATGGCTTTGCCGGCACGCGCACCGCGACAATTGCTCAAGCCGCAGGCGTCTCTCATGCGCTTCTCCACTACTATTTCCGCACCAAGGACCAACTCCTCGAACGAATAATCACCGAGAAGATGTCCACTTTTGCTTCTTTTATGGTGAGCGCTTTCGGCGATGCCTCACTGCCTCTCTTCGACCGCTTAAGAAATGGTATCGAGCAACATTTCGACTACTTCTCGACCAATCCCGAGTTGCCCTACTTTGTTATCAACGAAGTCTACCGATACCCCGAGCGTCTCAAATTGATGACTGACTCCATCACGCACATCACCACCGGGCTGGTCAGCGACTTGCAATCCCAAATTGACGAGGCGGCAGCCAAGCATTTGTGCCGACGCGTCGATGCCACTATGCTCATGATTGACATTGTCTCGCTCAACTTGTTCGCTTTCATCGGTTTACCGGTAATAGGCACCATTTTCGGTCATTCCTTCGGCTCGCGCGACAACTTCCTCAAGCAGCGCAAAGCCGAAAATGTTGAAACAATAATGAAAAAAATATCACTATGATACTCAATAGAAAACACACTTTTGCAGCACTCCTTGCGATAGCCGTTGTGATGCCACTCAAGGCTCAACTAACAATCGGCTATTGCATCGAGCGGGCACGCGAGAATTACCCGCTCATCAATAAGTGTGGACTTATTGATAAGACCGCCGAGCTCAATCTCTCTGATATTAACAAGACATGGTTGCCATCAATCGGCTTGTATGGACAAGGAACATGGCAGAGCGCTGTGCCGAGTTTTCCATCCGCCCTCACCGATATGATGGCGGGTTTCGGGCAGAACTTCGAGGGACTCGGCAAATGGCAATACCAAGTGGGTGCCGAAGTCAATCAAACCATTTGGGACGGTGGCAACTCGAGCACCCGACGCGGTGTGGAGCGTGCCGGTGCCGCAGCCAACCGTGCTGCCACCGAGGTGCAACTCTACGAGGTCACCGAACGAGTTGAAAATCTGTTCTTTGGTATCCTACTGTTGCAAGAACAAATCGCGCAAACCGAGGCAAAAATGGACCTTATCAAGGGCAATATTGACCGCTTGCAGGCGATGGTCGAGCATGGCACGGCGCGGCAGAGCGATGTAAATATCCTCCAAGCCGAATACCTGAGCGCCTCGCAGCAATTGGTGCAAGCCGGTAGCGCTATTAAGGGATATCGCGCTGTCCTTGAAGTGTTTATGGGCGAAAGCCTCGGCGACCAATCTCTCATCGAACCTGATGCCTTTATGCCCGCAGATATGACCTCGGCTCGTCCCGAATTGGATTTGTTCAACACGCGCCTGTCGCTCAACGAATGGCAGCGCCGCGCCATCGACGACTCCCTCAAGCCCACTGTGGGTTTCTTCGCTCGTGCTTACTACGGTTACCCCGGCTACGACTACTTCAAGAGTATGACCGAGCGCGACCCATCATTCAATTTCACCTTGGGTGTGAAAGTGTCGTGGACAATCACACCGTTCTATACGCGCGATAATCGACGAATTCTCAATGAGTTAAACGCTATGGACATCGAGACTGACCGCGAGGTATTCCTCCATAACAACAATATGCAACGGGTGCAAGTCCTCGAGGAAATTAGCGGTATGCAGCAAGTGAGCGAGCAAGATGATCGCATTGTCGCCCTGCGCACTCAGGTGCGACAAGATGCTGAAAATCAGTTGATTGGCGGTATTATCGACACCACCGACCTGCTCGCCAAAATCACCGACGAGCACACCGCGTGCCTCCTGGCAAAGTATCACCATGTGCAATTAATCCAATTGATATACAAACTAAAATACACACTTAACCGATGAAAAGACTCATAATCACTGCCTTAGGTGCGGCAATCCTGATGTCGTGCAATAACACCCCCGACTACGATGCCACCGGCATCTTCGAAGCGACCACCGTGACCGTCTCGGCAGAGACCTCGGGACGTATCGTAGACCTGTCGCTGAACGAGGGCGATACCGTCTCGCTTGGCGACTGCATTGCGATAGTCGACACCACCTTGCTCGCGCTCCAAGAGGCGCAATTGGCTGCACAACAAGCATCTGTCGAGAGTTCTTCGCCCGACATCGCCGCCCAAGCCTCGTCATTGCGCACTCAAATCGACCACTGGCGCAGCGAGTGTGAGCGCTACGACCGACTGCTCGCCGCCGGCGCCACCACACAGAAGACCGTTGACGACGCTCACGCCCAACTCAACTCCCTCGAGGGACAATTGCAAGCCTTGCTGTCGACACTGACCAAGAATCAATCCTCGACATCGGGCAACTCATTGGCTATACAATATCAGCGCGACCAAATCGCCGAGCAAATTGCTCGCAGTTATATCCACGCACCGGTGGGTGGCACCATTATTGACAAATATGCCGAGCAAGGCGAATATGCTGCACCGGGACGCGCTATCTGTAGCATTGCTGACCTCGACAACATATACCTACGTTGCTACTTCACCGCCGATCAACTCGCCGACATCGCTGTAGGACAGCAAGTCACGGTGATTGCCGACTTCGGCGGCGACAAGCAATACGAGTATGCCGGAACCATCACCTGGATTGCTCAGAACAGCGAATTTACCCCCAAGTCGATACAGACCAACGACTCGCGAGCCAACTTGGTATATGCCTGCAAGGTGTCGGTTAAGAACGACGGGCGTCTCAAATTAGGACAATACGGCGAGGTGCGTCTATGAGCCATGCAATAGTCATCGATGGCGTGAGCAAGCGCTATGGCGCGGTGCAAGCACTCGATGGCATAAGCCTCGAGGTGCCCAAGGGCTCATTGTACGGACTCATCGGCCCCGATGGTGCCGGCAAATCGTCGCTATATCGCATCCTCACCACCTTGGCACAAGCCGATGCCGGCACCGCCACGGTGGTAGGATTGGATGTCCGGTGCGATGCTCGCACACTGCGCACCCGCCTGGGCTATATGCCCGAGCGCTTCTCGCTCTATCCCGACCTGTCGGTGAGCGAAAACCTCGAGTTCTTTGCATCACTATTTGGCGTGAGGGTGAAGGACAACTACGATATTATCGCGCCGATATACAGCCAATTATCGCGTTTTCCCAATCGCCGTGCCGGTGCATTGTCGGGCGGTATGAAGCAAAAATTGGCGCTGTGTTGTGCCCTCATCCACCGTCCCGAGGTGTTGTTGCTCGACGAGCCTACCACCGGCGTTGATGCGGTGTCGCGCAGTGAGTTCTGGGATACACTTGCCACCCTCCGAGACAGTGGTATCACGATCATGGCTTCGACATCATATATGGATGAGGCGGAGCGCTGCGACACCGTGGCTCTCATTGACCACGGGCATATCCTCGATATCGACACCCCCGAGCACCTTGCCGACAAGGCAAGCGATTGCCTCTACAGCGTGTCGGCAGACCGGATGTATGACTTGCTCAAGATGCTGCGCGAAATCCCCGGCGTGGACAATTGTTACACCTTCGGCGCATCGCATCACATTACCACCACAGCCAATATCTCCCTGATTGAGCGAGAATTACAGGCAGCCGGAGCCACAAATGTGAAGATAAGCCCCTGTCGTGGAAATATTGAGGACCTGTTTATCAAACTAATGAGCAATGAATGACGACAAAATAATATGGGTCGAGGGGCTCACCAAGCGCTTTGGCAACTTCACCGCGGTCAACGGCATCTCCTTTGAGGTGCATCGAGGCGAAATCTTTGGCTTCTTGGGCGCTAATGGTGCCGGAAAGACTACCGCCATGCGCATGCTCTGCGGGCTGAGTCGCCCCACTGCCGGGCGCGGCGCTGTCGCCGGCTTCGATATCTGTCGCGAGGCTGAACAAATCAAGCGACATATAGGATATATGAGCCAGCGCTTCGCCCTTTACCAAGAACTTACCGTGTGGGAGAACTTGCGACTCTATGCCACTATCTACGGCATGAGCGATGAGCAAATCCGCCGCTCAGCAGCAGCCCTGTTTGAACGCCTCGATATGAACGACTTGCGCAATACAAGGGTGAGCGAGATACCTACGGGCTGGCGACAGAAACTCGCCTTTGCCACCGCGACTATCCATCGCCCCGAGGTGGTATTCCTCGATGAGCCCACCGGAGGTGTCGACCCGGTCACGCGCCGCAAATTCTGGGAAATTATCTACCGTGCCGCCGCCGAGGGCATGACCATCTTTGTTACCACTCACTACCTCGACGAGGCTGAATACTGCAACCGCGTGTCGATAATGGTTGACGGCAACATCGCTGCACTCGATACCCCCGAGCGCCTCAAGCACACATTCAATGCATCGACTATGGACGAAGTGTTCCGCATCGTTGCCGGTACCGCCACAAATATTGAATGATATGTCGACATTTACATCAATAATACACAAGGAGAGCAAGCAACTGGTGCGCGATCGACGCACCATGATGATAGTGTTGCTGATACCCGTCGTGTTGCTGGTGCTCTTTGGCTTTGCTATATCGACCGAGGTCAACAATATCGATGTCGCTGTGGTGACATCGCGACACACCGATACCACTCGCGACATCGTCGAGCGCCTGAAAGCCAACTCCTACTTCACCTTCAAGGGCTTCATCTCCCATCGCGACATTGAGAGTGCCTTGGTGCGCGGTGATGTAGATGCCGTGGTGGTCTTCGACTGCCGAGATGCCGAGCCGGCTACACAAGTCATCGTTGATGCCTCCAACACCACGGTTGCCAAGTCGGCAACGGCATATCTGCAAAGCGTTGTCAGCGAGGCGGATATTCCCATCGTCTCGCGCACCCTCTATAATCCGCAACTCAAGAGTTCTTACAACTTCGTTCCGGGCATATTAGGCATGATTTTTATCTTGATATGTGCTATGATGACATCGGTGTCTATTGTGCGCGAGAAGGAGACCGGCACCATGGACCTCATGATGGTATCGCCGGTGAAGCCCCACACCATTGTGGTGGGCAAGTTGGTGCCATATTTTGCATTGTCGTGTCTGCTCTTGGGACTGATGTTGGTGATATCCTACACCCTGCTTGACTTGCCGATAGCAGGCTCGATAGGCTTTGTCGTGCTCATCTCGCTTTTGTACATCATATTGTCGCTGGCGATAGGTTTGCTGGTATCTACAATGGTCAATACTCAGGTATCGGCGCTATTGGTGTCAGCGATGATGTTCATGATTCCGGTGATAATGCTCTCGGGCATGATTTTTCCTATCGACAATATGCCGGAGGTGTTGCAGTGGTTATCCACAATCATTCCGGCTCGATGGTATATTGATGCGATGCGCAAGTTGATGATACAGCAGTTGTCGCCCGATATGGTGCTCACCGAGGTGGCTATCCTCGCCGCAATGACGGCTCTCATCTTGACTATGGCTATACGCAAATTCAAATCTCAGTACTAAGACAATGAAACTCAGGATATTAATGGCGTTGTTGCGTAAAGAAGTGATTTCGTTGAAGCGTAATCCCTTCATCCCTCGCATCATTATTGCCTTGCCGCTGATGGTGATGCTCGTTATCCCCTTGGTGGCAAATATGGATGTAAAGAATGTCAACGTAGCCATCGTTGACCATGATGAGTCACTCCTCTCGCGCCGCATATTTGCCGATATGGATGCTGTCGATAAGTTACGCATCGTGTATCGAGGCTCCTCGCACGACGAGGCTATGCGCCACATAGAGCGAGGCACTGCCGATGTCTTGGTTACTATCCCGGCTGACTATAGCCGCGACTTGGTCAACGGTGCGCATCCTCAAATCGACCTTGCCGCCAATGGAGTCAATGCCACCAAGAGCGGCATCGGCTCGCAATATGCCATGCAATCCATTATGGGTACGTTGGCTCATCAAGCCGCCGAGTGTGGATTCGTTGCCGATGAAGGTGTGCGTGTGCTCAATCGTTTCAATCCTACGCTCGATTTCCGCATCTTTATGCTCCCGGCGCTGATGGTGGTGTTGCTGATAATGATATGCGGATTTCTGCCCACGCTCAACTTGGTGAGCGAGAAGGAGTCAATGACCATCGAGGCAATCAATGTGTCGCCCGTGGGTCGCTTCACCTTTGTGCTCTCCAAGCTCATTCCCTACTGGGTTGCGGGCATCGTGGTGATCACCATAGGTATACTCATCAGTTATGGCGTCTACGACCTTGCGCCTGACGGTAGCGCATGGGCTATCTACTTGGGAGCCATCCTCTTCAGTCTCGTTATGTCGGGGCTTGGTATCATCATTGCCAACAAGTCGGGCACCATCTTGCAGAGCATCTTTATGATGTTTGCCTGCATCATCATTTTTCAACTGATGAGTGGGCTGTTCACTCCCATTGACTCAATGCCTCAGTGGGCACAAGCCATCACATATGTCTTGCCCCCGCGCTATTTCATCGAAATAATGCGCTCGGTTTACCTCAAAGGCGCAGGCTTTGCCGACCTTGTACCGCAATTTGCTGCCCTCGCTGCCCTTGCACTTGCCCTCTGCACTCTTGCCGCCGCAACCTACCGCAAGCGCTCCTAAACCACTCTTTTAGTAAAAAAGTAGGAAAAGTTGGGACTTTTTGCATCGGAGGCTTGGCGGATTGAGAAATTCGTAGTACCTTAGCGTACTTATTTAAACACTCCCCGACCATGGAAAAAACACATAGATACTGCGTGATTATGTGCGGTGGTATTGGCAGCCGATTCTGGCCCTACAGCCGCACCGAGAACCCCAAACAGTTTCTTGATCTCTTAGGCACCGGACGCTCGCTGCTACAGATGAGTTACGACCGCATATTGTCGCTCGTGCCGGCGCATAATGTGCTGATACTCACCAATGAACAATATGCCGCCAAGGTGCGCGAGCAGTTGCCCGACATCCTCGTGGATAACATACTGTGCGAGCCGGCGCGTCGCAACACCGCGCCTTGCATAGCCTGGGCGGCGCGACACATCGCTGCCCGCGACCCCGAGGCGTCAATGATAGTAACCCCCAGCGACCACCTCATCACTCGCGAGGCTGAGTTTGAACGCTCCATACGCGAGGGCTTTGACTTCGTCGAGAGCCACGATGCACTCCTCACCCTGGGCATCACCCCCACACGCCCCGAGACCGGCTATGGATACATCCAGGTGGGTCCGCAGGTGAGTGGCGCCATCCATGTGGTGAAGACCTTCACCGAGAAGCCCGATATCGAGTTGGCGCGCACCTTCCTGCGCACCGGCGAGTTCTTCTGGAACTCGGGTATCTTCCTCTGGCGCGCGTCGACCATCTTGACTGCCATTGCCGAGTGTGCCCCCGACGTGCACAACGTCTTCGAAGCGGGGCGCGATGCCTTCGGCACGCCTGCCGAGGCGGCTTTCATCGCCGAAGCGTTCCCCTCGTGCCTCAATATATCCATCGACTACGCCGTGATGGAGCGCGCCGACAATGTTTATGCCGAGACCGTGTCCTTTGGCTGGAACGACCTGGGTACGTGGAGCGCCCTCTTTGACATATCGCCCAAAAATCGCGATGGCAATGTCACCTCGGGCTGCCAAGTGCTCTCCTACGACTGCTCGGGCAACATCTTTGCCGTCCGCGGCGACAAGTTGGTCGTGGCGCGCGGATTGCGCGACTACATCATCGCCGACTCGGGCGACGTGCTCCTCATCTGCCCCAAAGAAGACGAGCAGCGCATCAAGCAAATGGTAAATGACGCCAAGGTCAACTATGGCGATAAATATCTGTAATACAATGGAAAAACACATCGACATCTACTGCGAGAACCTCGGGCGTAAGGTAGAGGTGGCTCCGGGTGAGACCCTGCTGAG
Source organism: Muribaculaceae bacterium (assembly GCA_051871715.1). Taxonomy (GTDB): domain Bacteria; phylum Bacteroidota; class Bacteroidia; order Bacteroidales; family Muribaculaceae; genus CAG-873. Next base: position 11,946 of record JBJEDD010000076.1, read on the forward strand.
CATCTCGCAACGACTCGCCGGCGAATTGGGCTTCACTGCCATCGCCGCGCGTGTCAACAACAAGAACGAAGCCCTCTCCTACGACATATACCGCCCCAAGACGGTCTTCTTCCTGCCGGTGACTCATCCCTCGGGCGAGCGCGCCTATATACGCTCGTTGTGCATGGTGCTCTACAGCGCCGTGCGCCGGTGCTATCCCGAGGCTCGATTGGTCATCGAGCACTCCATCGCGCGTGGTTATTTCTGCCACCTGCGTGGTGTCGACTGCACCCCCGAGGTGGTCGCTGCCATCAGCCGCGAGATGCGTAGCCTCATCGACCAAGACCTGCCCCTGCGACGCCACGAGGGGCTTACCGGCGAGGTCATCGAGCGATTTGCCGCCGCCGGCATGGACGACAAGGTGCGCCTGCTCTCCACCGGTAACGAGTTGTACACCACCTACTACACCCTGGGCGACGTGTGCGACAGTTACTACGGCACCCTGGCGCCTTCCACGGGCATGCTCGCCGTGTGGGCTCTGCGCCCTTACAAGGACGGCTTCCTCCTCCTCGGTTTTGACCATGACGACCCCGCCAAGGTCCCGGCACCCATCGACCAGGACAAGATGTATCGCGCATTCACCGACTATGTCGAGTTCAACAATATCATCGGTGTGAACAATGTGGGACAGCTCAACGAGATAATTGCTCGCGGTGGCGCCCACGACTTGGTCAACGTAGCCGAGGCGCTCCACGAGAAGGCTCTGGCGCGCATCAGCGACGAAATCACCGCACGATACCGCCGTGGCGGCGCTCGCATTGTGCTCATCTCGGGTCCCTCGTCATCGGGCAAGACTACCACCACCAAGCGCCTCGCCATCCAGTTGATGACCAATCTGCTCAAGCCGCAACTCATATCGCTCGACGACTACTTTGTCGACCGCGAGCACACACCGCGCGACGCCTCGGGCGACTACGACTACGAGTCGCTCTATGCCCTTGACCTCAAGCAATTTAACACCGACCTCAATGATATCCTCGCCGGGCGCGAGGTGCAATTGCCCACCTACAACTTCGAGACCGGGCAACGCGAAT
>JBJEDD010000077.1:0-3265 GCA_051871715.1 Muribaculaceae bacterium
TCCGCCTGTGAGGGTTCGAATCCTTCCAAGGCAACTCAAGAGGATGTTTCTTTCATGAAGCATCCTCTTTTTATTTAGCGAGAGTGGTGCCAGAGGAGGGATTTGAGGGCAGCGACGCGTTGGCGGTAGGTCTCTAAGGCACGCGCCTGAGCCTCTGTGAAGCCTCGCTTGTCGAGCCCGCAACCGGCATGTGTGCAGTAGGTGGTTGTAGCATCGTTGACATGGCCCGCCGGACAAATATACTTGAGCGCCGTGCCAAACAGCCCCTTGCGCATCTCATTATACCCTCGCGGCGGCAACTCATCGATCTTGTGCAACAGGCTCTGCATTGCCTCCAAATCGCCGGCATCATACTCGGGCTTGTACACATCAATCACATCCATCACCATCGATATCTCGCCACAGTCAATCAATTCGGCAAGATTATCGGCATCAAATAACTTATGCCTACGTATCAAGTCGACGGTTATCTCCTTATTGGAGATATTGCCATAGACCACATTAACAGCATAGCGAAATGACACCGCGTCAAGGTATTCGTGAAAGCGATTAATAGCAGTATTGTGCAAGTCAACTCGGTCGACATCGCCGATGGTCATCGCATCGATATACTTCTCAAGCAAGTCATCACCAAGCCCCTCCATACGGTTTTTGATGATAAAGTCCCAATTTGCTTCTGTCGGAAACACCGACTCATCTTGGAGCAACTCGGCATAGCGCAGTCTCACTTCTTCAACGTGCAATTCTTCGGCTGATACTTGCATAATTATCTGATTATAAGTTCGTTATCCGCAACAATTATATCCATTGGTATATCAAACTCATCAGTGGGAATACTCTCGACAATCTGACACTTGTAAGCCACACCGACCTTGACTGCTCTCGAATTACGCAACAATCTATCATAGAAGCCTTTACCGCGTCCAAGGCGATTGCCCGCCCGGTCAAATGCTACCCCCGGCACAATTATCAAGTCAATATCCGCGACATCAACAAGTGCATCACCGGTCGGCTCAACGATGTTGTAGGCTCCATGAAAAAGCCTACTCGGGTCGTAAGGCAAGATGTCGAGCTCGTCGCCATTTACCCTCGGCAAAAAAAGATTCTTAAACCCACTCCAGCGCTCTATCGCCTCTACAGTCGATAATTCATCGGGCAAAGAGTAGTAAATCAACACATTACGCGCATCGACAAACTGCGGCAAGCGCTCCACTTGATCGAACACTCGAGCCGCAGCCAATATCTTCTGCTCCGCTGTGAGGGCTTTCTTTAAAGCCTTGACTGCGCTACGCACTTGCCGCTTATCCATAGCTATTCGCTGCTCAATTGCTTCAGCGCCTCCTTGATTACCGGGTCACTCTCGTTGACTATCTCAAAGTAAGCATTCATATCCAAGATATCGCGAGCAATGAGCGCCCTCAACTGATTGATAATCAACGGCGCTGAAATATTGATATAATACCAGCGCTGCGGTATACCATTTTGAGCAGCATAAGAGGTAAACGCTCTCAACAGCACATCGGCAGGCGGCAACTTGGCAAGTAATTCCTTGACAGTCTTTACATTAGCGAGGCTCTCGCGATTGAGATCAGCATATTCATACGCAAAGCGTATTGGCAAGCCGGCATTTGCCACATTCAGATAATACGAGGTTACAAACGAGGTATCTGACGGCACGAACACATCGGGTATGATGCCACCGCCACCGTAAACGGTGCGTCCCGACAGTGTGTGGAACACATTATTCTCGTCGACCTTGATGGAATCGGCGCTGAACACCTCACCATTGGAGTAACGGTCGACAATTTCGGTCTGGTAGTCGTCATTATGACCGCGCACAAAGTCCTTCTGGATACAGCGTCCCGATGGGGTATAATAGCGCTGAACCGTCAAGCGTATCTGCGACGAGTCGGGCAGAGTTATCGCCCTCTGCACCAAGCCCTTGCCAAAAGTGCGACGGCCGATGATGAGTCCTCGGTCGTTATCTTGGATAGCTCCGGCGACAATCTCGGATGAACTTGCCGAGAATTCATCAACCAACACCACCAATTTCTGCTCTTTGAACGAACCGCTGCCATCACTCACCCATGTGGCATTTTCGCGTGTATGGCGTCCTCTGACTTCCACAATTCTGTATGCAGGCTCCAGGAACTCATTCGCCATCAAAATCGCTTGGTCGAGCAAGCCGCCTCCATTGCCTCGTAAGTCGAGCACAAACTTGGTAGCGCCTTTGTATCGCAGTGAACTCAGCGCCTGAATAAATTCGCTATATGTATTGCCGGCAAACTTGCTCACGCGCACATAGCCCACCGAGTCGTTGAGCATATAACTTGCATCAACCGATGTCGACGGTATCTCGCCGCGTGTCACAGTGAATGTCAACGGCTTAGCCACATGGTTGCGCTTTACTTTCATCGTCACTTGCGTATCCTTGGGACCTCTCAAAGCCTTGAATACATCTTCATTGCTGACTTCCTTGCCGGTCATCTTGTGCCCGTCAACCTCGATGATGCGGTCGCCGGCGAGCATTCCTACGTGCTCGGCAGGTCCGCCCGAGATTACTTGCACCACACATATAGTATCGTTAAGTATCTGGAACTGAACGCCTACGCCATAAAACGAGCTCTCCAAGTCGCGATTGGCTTGCTCCAATTCGCTCACCGGAATATACATCGAGTGAGGGTCGAGGTTATGCAATACATCGGCGATGCTCATCTCGATGAGGCTATCTTGGTCTATCTCATCGACATACTCATCATTGATAAGATTGATTATATCGTTTAGTTTCTGCTGCGCAGGAGTCATATTATTGCTACTGCCACACAGATAGCCGATGCCTATGCCGATAGCCATCAAACCCACGCCTATCAGCGGCAACCACTTAACTGTCTTAGAAGTCAATTTCATATACCTTTTTGGAATTTTTGTCAATCAAGAGAGGGAATATGCACGCACTCCACACCGGCACGGTTCAATAAATCGATGCCATCAGTGATGCGATATATCTCATTGAATACCACGCGCTTGATGCCTGCTTGGATTATCAATTTGGCACATTCGACACACGGCGATGCAGTGATATACAGTGTTGAGCCGTCGCTCGAATTGTTGCTGCGAGCCACCTTAGTGATAGCATTTGCCTCAGCGTGAAGCACATAGGGCTTGGTGACTCCGCCCTCGTCTTCGCACACATTCTCGAAGCCCGACGGCGTGCCATTATAGCCATCTGATATTATCATCTGGTCCTTCACCAAGATTGCGCCCA
>JBJEDD010000078.1:0-3256 GCA_051871715.1 Muribaculaceae bacterium
GAGGCAATGCTTCGCGAGTGTTGAGTTATAAAACGTCGCGGTACTGTCGAGGCAGGAACCACTGTATGCGATTACTTCCCCGTTGAAAAAGAATATGGCTCGTCGGTTTTCTCGACGGTCTTCTATGCCGAGTTCAACGGCAAGAAACTCAACGTCGTTGACTGCCCGGGCGCCGACGACTTTGTGGGCAACGCTATCACCGCCCTCAACGTCACCGATACCGGTGTAATCGTTATCAATGGTCAATATGGTGTCGAGGTCGGTACTCAGAATATCTTCCGTACTGCCACCTCTATCGACAAGCCCATCATTTTTGCCCTCAACCAACTTGACGGCGAAAAAGCCGACTACGAAAATGTTATTGAGCAAATGAAGGAAATCTTCGGCTCGAAGATTACTCCCATTCAATATCCCTTGGCTTGTGGCGCAGGTTTCAACTCGCTCATCGACGTCCTCATCATGAAGAAACTCACCTGGGGACCCGACGGCGGTACTCCTACTGTCGAAGAAATCCCCGCTGCCGAGATGGATCGCGCTATGGAACTTCACCGTGCTCTCGTTGAGGCTGCTGCCGAGAACGATGAGTCGCTCATGGAGAAATTCTTCGAGACCGAACACCTCACCGAGGACGAGTTGCGTCTCGGTATCCGCAAGGGCCTTATCGACCGCTCTATCTATCCCGTCTTCTGCGTCAGCGCTGCCAAGGATATGGGCGTGCGTCGCATGATGGAGTTTTTGGGCAATGTCGTTCCCTTTGTTGATGATATGCCCGCACCCGTCAATACAGCCGGCGAGGAAGTTAAGCCCGACAGCAATGGCCCGCTCAGCCTCTTCGTGTTCAAGACTACTATCGAACCCCACATCGGTGAAGTTTCTTACTTCAAGGTGATGTCGGGTCGCCTCACCGCTGGTGTCGACCTCGACAACGTTACTCGCGGCTCCAAGGAGCGCCTCGCTCAGATCTACTGCGTATGTGGCGCTCAAGTGAAAACCGCAGTTGACGCCCTCGAGGCAGGCGATATCGGTGCTACCGTCAAACTCAAAGACGTGCGCACCGGCAACACTCTCAACCAGAAGGGTTGCGAGTACGAATTTGACTTCATCAAATATCCCGCTCCTCGCTATCAACGCGCCGTGCGTCCCGTCACCGAGAGCGATGCCGAGAAACTCAGCGCCATCCTCACTCGTATGCACGAGGAAGACCCCACATGGGTTGTCGAGCAGAGCAAGGAACTCAAGCAAACTATCCTCTCCGGTCAAGGTGAGTTCCACCTCCGCACCCTCAAGTGGAGAGTCGAGAACAACGATAAGTTGCCCATCCTCTTTGAGGAGCCCAAGATTCCTTATCGCGAGACTATCACCAAGGCTGCTCGTGCCGACTATCGTCACAAGAAGCAGAGCGGTGGCTCGGGTCAATTCGGCGAAGTTCACCTCATCATAGAGCCTTACACCGACGATATGCCCGCCCCCGACACTTATAAGTTCGGCAACCAGGAATTCAAGATGAGCGTCCGCGACACTCAGGAAATTCCTCTGGCTTGGGGTGGCAAACTCGTCGTTTGCAACTGTATCGTCGGTGGTGCCATCGATGCTCGCTTCATCCCCGCTATTGTCAAGGGCTTGATGGACCGTATGGAGCAAGGTCCTCTCACCGGTTCCTATGCTCGCGACGTCCGCGTATGTATTTACGATGGCAAGATGCACCCCGTTGACTCCAACGAAATCTCGTTCCGTCTTGCCGGTCGTAACGCCTTCAGCGAAGCCTTCCGCAATGCCAATCCTAAGGTCCTCGAGCCTGTATATGACGTCGAGGTAATGGTGCCCGGCGATGTGATGGGCGACGTGATGAGTGACCTCCAAGGCCGTCGAGCTATCATCATGGGTATGTCCAGCGAGAATGGTTTCGAGAAGATTTCGGCTAAGGTGCCCCTCAAGGAAATGTCTTCATACTCGACTGCTCTCAGCTCCATCACCGGTGGCCGCTCGTCGTTCACTATGAAGTTCGCTTCCTACGAGCTCGTTCCCGGCGATGTGCAGGAAAAACTCCTCAAGGAATACGCCGAGAAGAATCAAAACGAAGAGTAAGTTTTTCTATAATTGTAGAATGTCAAGTCGGAGAATTTCGGTTCTCCGACTTGTTTTTTTAAACATTTCTTACCCTTGTATTGTTTTATAGTTAAATACTATAAAAAGCACACTTTCGATATGAAACACATCAAAACTCTATCCCTAATCCTTACTATACTAACAATCGCACCGTCAATGGCACCATGCTCGCGCGTGGTGCTTTGTAGTGATAGTGCCGACGTTGTCGTTGTGGGGCGCACCTTGGATTGGCGCACCCCCATACCCACTAATATATATGTGTATCCCGCAGGTATGACTCGTGTGAGTATGCCTGACGGTCCGCGCTTCGAGTGGGTGTCGCGCTACAACTCGGTGCTCGCGGTTAGCTACGACAGCGGAGTCACCGAGGGTATGAACCAATGCGGCTTGGTCGTTAACGGGCTCTTCTGTCGTGGCTCGAGCTATCGTGTTGCCCCTGCCGGCTCGGATACCCCGGTGATGTCGCTCGCCCTCTTTGTCAGTTACTTCCTCGACAACTTTGCTACTGTCGACGAGGTGGAGGCTTTCCTCGATGAAAACGACTTCGGCATGGAGGCTTCCGACTTCGACGGTGGTACTGCGACCTTGCTCCACTGGGCTATCACAGATGCGACAGGTAACACCCTCATTATGGAATTTGTCGGCGGCGAACTCCAAGTATATGTCGACCGCAACTATCGTGTGCTCACCAACGAGCCTCAATTCCCCGCTATGCAATCTATCCTGTCCTATTGGATGGGCATCGGTGGCAACAATATGCTACCCGGGGGAGTGCGTTCCTCCGACCGCTTCGTGCGAGCTTCCTACTTCGTCAACCATGTACCGGCTCCTCGCTCTGCCGATGAGGCTGTCGCCGTCGCTTCTTCTATTATAAATAATGTGTCTGTGCCCATGGGCTATGAGATACCCGGACAGCCCAATCTATCGTCGACTCAATGGCGCAGTATCAGCGACGCCTCGCGAGGACGATATTATATGCAGTTTGCCGACTCGGGCGGGTTGTTCTATGTGGACCTTTCAACCCTTCAACTTCCTTCCGGCAAGGTCTTGAAACTCGATACTACGCAACACTCCGACTTCTTCGGTTGCGTCAACCATCTGCTCCGTCCCTCAGCCCCATTCACACCTCACTGGTAACCCATCACAATAG
>JBJEDD010000079.1:0-12880 GCA_051871715.1 Muribaculaceae bacterium
GTCGAGGCAACATTGCAAGTCATCGCTTAATGCGACTTCATCGCAATGGTAATAAGAGGTATGAGCAAAATTTGCTCAGTTTTGACTCATCGTAATCGGATAGATTTCTTATGTAATGTTATCTCTTCCATAAATGAGAATTTAGCAGTTTAAATCGTTCGTTTTCACTTCCCAAAAACCGTTTCTTTTGCCATTTTTGCGTTCTATGATGCCTTTTTCAGTCAAATTTACGGTAATGGTCTTAACTGTTCTCTCGGATTTGCCTATATGCGCAGCGATTTCTTTTTGAGTAGCTTTAGGCTGTTCTCGCAAGAAGTTCAGTACTGCAATTTCTTCTAAAGTGCAATTCAAAGTGCAAATTTTGCACTTTGGAGCAGTCTCATTTGACGCACTTGCACTTTGAATACTTTGTGAGGAGGATTCTTGCACAAGCATTGCACGATTCTTTAGCTCGTTATTCTCAGAAAGAATAAGATTACGAAAGAATTTATCAATATATTCGGTGGTGGCATAAATGCCTTTGCTCAAATTGTTGTAGTTGGCACGGACCAAAGCGTTACGGAAATACCATGAATGATTGGCAAACGCTTCGTTGCTTATGTCGAAGCCAAACGTGCGTAAGTATTTGATTGTAAACACAGCCGTTGTGCGGGTATTCCCCTCACCGAAAGCGTGAATTTGCCAAACCCCGGATATAAACTTGGCAATATGCGTGATAGCATCGCTGATGTTCAAATCCTTATAGCTAAAATTCTTCTCTTGCAAGAAATCATAATCGAGGGTTTCGCGTATGCTGTCGGCACTGGCATAAAGCACAGTTTCACCTTTCAGCACCCACTCCTTTTTGGTTATATTATAATCTCTTATCTTTCCTGCAAATTTATAGATACCTTGGAAAAGTCGGCGATGAATAGTGATATACTCAACAGGCGAGAATGTGAAAGATTTCTCCGACAATATTTCGGCTATACGTGCCGAAACCTTATCGGCTTCTTCTGTTCTATCTTCTATGTCAGCTCTGGCAGTCTTTGACTGATAGTAACTATCAATCAGCTGTTTGGCTTCTTCGATAGTTATATCACCCTCGATATGTTGACGTGCCGTTTGTATCAGATATTCGGAGGGTTTCAAATCATCCACCGCCTGCAAGCCAATAGCGGTCTGCCAAGCATAGCCTTTCTCTCTTTTCTGAGGCTCACCTTGTCTTATATATTCTTCAAAATCATTCATCGTCAAATACAGTTGAAATCGTTAATTTTTAGTTCGCCCGAAATCAAGTGTTGTAGCAGGGTGTCACGAAGTTGAATAGTTTCCGGCTTTCACATAGTGGGTTCATCGTCCCACGCAGCTCGCACTTCTCGGACATTGAAGAATCGGATAGATTTCTTATGTGATGTTATCTGTTCCATAAATGAGAATTTAGCAGTTTATAATGCGTGTTTCAATTCATCTGCAAATATAGCATTATTCTTATAAGGATAGTTGATACATCTTTCTTAAATTTTATTAAACCGGCTCAAACACCGATAATTTTCTCTCTGTGCTTACTGAGAAGGCGTTTGTCGATAGATTATTTGCGGTGCCACTATCATATGAAGAACCGGTGTGCAGTAATCGGGCGCAGAGTTCTTAAGAAATTACAATGAGAGTTGGTGGCGGATGGCGTCGTCGGGCCAGTAGCCCCAGGACTCGACGATCTTGCCGTCGACAACGCGGAAATTTTCGAGCGCTTCGAATGAGATGCGACGTCCGGTAGGTTGAACGCCATAACATTCGCCGGTGTGAACGCCCTCGAAGCGGATGCGAGTGGCAACCATATCGCCCTCGGCGAAGACATCAAGGAATGTGATCGTGAGGTCGGAGAATTGTCCTTGGACAATCTTCAAGATGCCCACGGCATCGGCATTGCTGCGAGCAGCGGCGGGGCTATGGTCAATGTAGTCGTCGGCTACACATTGCATTACATAGTTGTAGTTATGAGTCACATAGCCTTCAGTGAAGAAGGCTTTGACGACTTCCTTGGGGTCATCGGTTGAGTTGCCGGTGCATGCAGTTAATAATAGGGATGTCAAGAACAGGAGCAAAAAAGTCTTTTTCATGGTTATATTAGTTTATTATTAATTATCAAGGCAGAGATGGAAGCAATGATACTCTTTGCAGTAGTCTGAGGGATAAAAATAGCTATGCGTCTCATCGATACCGAGAGTAAATACATGCCCTCGGCAGTCGCAGAAAAGCAAATGAGTATCATCATAGACAGTCACATACGCGCGTCCATTGAATGAGTAGGCACCATCGGGCTCGGCATCGGCGATGTGGCTTGTGAACGCATTGCTGAAGTCTGTCACCGGATTTCCATAGCTGTCATAACTATAAAGAGTCATAGCAGATTTCCAAGGCTCTTGGCGAAGCACCTCCGCGGAAATTTCGCTGACAAAAGTATCGTTTTCCCATATACCATCGCACTCTTTACGCCATTTTTCATGTTGAACGGTGCGATTTTCATAGTGACCGACACGATCAACCTGCATCACTCTGCCGCAATTGTCGAAATGTGCCGTAGCCATCACCTCCTCGTATGAGCCGTTGACCCATACCGGCTCCACGGCAGACCATTTCTCATGAACAAGCAAAAAGCCTCGCCCGTGTCGCTTGCCATTGCGAAAAGTGCCGACGTAAAAATGATTGCAATCTTCACAGGTGACAATGCCCAAGCCATCGGGCAGATTAGTCTCGTTATTGAGCGAGCCTTGATAGCGTCGCCCGTCGGGCAAGTCTTGCCATTTCTCGGGTTTCAGTCTCATAATCTTTTAGTTGTGCAAAGGCTGAGGTGCGATGCTGCGGACATAAATTTGGGCGGCTTCGTAGCGAACGACCATAACTGGGGTGCCGGCGACGATGAACTCGCCGGTGGAGGTTGCATCGTAGAATAGACCGTCGATTTCGACCTTGCCGGAGGGGCGGAGGTCGGTGTGAGCGACGCCGGAGGCGCCGAGCAGCTCGGCAGGAGCGGTGTCGACGCCGATGTAGCCGTCCTCGGTTTTCTGCTCATGCTCGAGAGCGATGACGCGATTGACCCATCGGGGACCATGACGCGAGATAAGCCACCACACGAGGGCTATCGCAAGGAGGATGCCGACGACGAGGGTGACGACAGCGCTCCACACAGAGTCGGCAAACTGACCGGGATTGAGCATCACGCCCAACAGAGAAGCGATGATGCAAGCGATGCCCGAGATGCCTGTGACACCGAAGCCCGGGACGACAAATATCTCGAGGACGAGGAGCACGATGCCGAGGATAAAGCAAATGATGACCCACGAAGCGAGGGCACCGGTGATGACAACGGGCAGGAAATAAAGCACCGCAGCGACTATGGCGACAGCAGCAGCGAAGCCCAAGCCGGGGGTGTGCATCTCCATATATATGCCACCGATAATGAGGGTTATGAGTATAGCGCGGACGGCAGCCGAAGCGAGGAAGCCGAGGAGCGAGTCGGAAGCGGAAGGCTCATAGTAAGTAACCTCGGGCTCGGGGACATCGATGCGAGCGAGCGCCTCAACGACAGTGGTTGCCACGTCATCGGCGATACCACAGTCGACAGCCTCGACAGCGGTGAGCGAAATGGCTCGCTCGGGATTGACCATCTCGGCGGCGATATCGGGGTCGCGACGCCAGCGAGCCACCGAGTCGCCCTCGGGGATGTACTTGCCGTGAGCCATGGCGGTAGAGCGCATAATGGAACTCCAATAACTCTGATACTTGGGAGGCATTACCTCGCCCGAGCCATTGACGACACTTGCCGCACCGATAGTGGCACCGGGCGACATGATGATGGTGTCGCAGGCGAGCGAGATGAGCGCCCCGGCAGAAGCGGCATTGTGGTCGATAAATGCGATGGTGGGCTTGTGCTGGCGCATTAGGGCGGTGCGAATGGAGTCTGCCATATCGACCTCACCGCCATAGGTATTGAGCCTCAGGACCAGCATATCATAAGAGGGCGAGGCTGTGTTCAACTCATCAATGGCTCGCGCAGTGTTGCGCCATGCTTGGGCATTGATTTCGTCGTCAATGGTGAGCACAAGGACACGCGTAGAGGCGAATGACATGCTTACGACGATGAGCAACAGAGTGATAAACAGGGATATACGTTTCATTTTTGAGATTTTTTAGAGGTAAAATATGAGGGAGCCAGGCACACGCCTGTGACCAAATAGAGGTAATAAGTAAGGAGGCGCCACACCATGGCGATGATAAGCACCATGGACATATCGCCGATGAGGTCGCCGTAATAAGTGGTGAAGAGCCACTCGCTGATGCCGCTGCCACCGGGCGTGGGTGATACCATGAGGACAACCCACACGATGAATTGACGCCCGAAGACCAAGAGGGCAGATGCCGTGGGCACAAAGCCGGCAAAGAGGGCATTGACCACGAGATAGCGCGATGCCCACGACACTGTGGTGGCACCGAATACCTTGAGCCACCAACGACGAGAGCGCCCCTTGACCCAGTCGGATGTAGCGAGCATATTTTCGGTCATGCGCTCGATATTTCCGCGCCAACGGCGTAGCCAGCGCAAGGAGAATAGCGCCAAGAGCATGCGCTGTGTCCACAGGGGCTTCAATAGGATACCGACAAAGAGGATGGCAGTCCAAATGACAATACCGGCATACACGAGCCAAAAGACAGTTTGTATTCCAGCCATGACGGGATTGGAGCCTTCGCCGAAGAGCCCGGCATCGGGCATTAGCAACACCAACAATGGGCAGAAGACCACAAAGAACAGTTCGTCGAGGAACAAAGTGGTGAGAGTCAGCACAGTGGCTCTACCGACGGCGATACCCTCGCGATTGAGATAGAAAATGGCGAAGGCACTACCACCCACAGCCGAGGGGGTGATAGCCGAAGTAAAAGCGCACATTAAGTCGACGCGCAGAGCACGACGCCAGGTGAGAGCGCCATCGGTGATGGTGTGGAAGCGCCAAGTCAAGCCGAAGTCGCGCCCGGCTACAAAGAGCAAGCATAGGGCAATCGCACCACAAGTGTGCCAATCAAAAGTAAGGCGGGCAAGCGTAGCGGCATCAAACTCACTGACAAAGAGATAAGCGACCACCGCCAATCCTATGACCACAGGAACGGCGACTTTGAGCAAAACATCCTTCTTTGTCGCGAGCGCCATCAGCGAGCAATTTTATCCAAGAGAGCAGCCATAGCAGAGACCGGGTCGTCGGCTGTAGTGATAAAGTCGCTGACTGCCACACCGGTAGCGCCATGATTAAAAAAGGTTAAAATATTATCAATGGTAATATCGCCTTGAACCACGATGGGGAGCGAGACGCCGAGAGCGCGCACTTGCTCGATGAAACGCCGGCACTGCTCGGCATCGAAGTGGGCAGGCATGCACAGGAAGTCGATATCAGCAGCCGCCATAGCGGGCGTTGACGACGGGTCGGCGGTCTCGATGCCGATGATAGCCTCGGGTCCCATTTCCTCGCGCAAGTGAGCCGGGGAGGATGCGGAGGGGATGCCGGCTGATGTGTAACGCACACCGTGCAAGCCCAATTCGCGAGCCGTCTCGGGGCGGTCGTCGATGGTGAGGAACACGCCGGCATCGCGGCACATATCGACAACCTCGGGAGCCAAGGCATCGCGCAGAGCCGACTCGTCGAGCGCGGGAAGGTGGAGGTTAATCCAACCGCAGCCACCCTCGATAGCCATCTGCGCCTGCTCGGCGATGGAGTAGCGGTCGTTCTCTTTAAGAATATATTGTATCATATTTTACAAATTTATCGCAAAGATACAAAACAAGGGTAACATCGCCAAAAAATTGGCAAAATGTTACCCTGAAATTTGATGAAAAAGATAAAAAATCAATTCATCATAGCGATATAAAAAGACTTACATACGGTTGCGAGTATCCGAGCCGGCACCTGTGCCCTTGTACTTGTTGCGAGCAGCGTTGAAGCGATAAGTGAGCGAGAAGGTGACTCCGCGGCTGAAATTATAGTTTTCGCAATAAGTGATGATATTGCCGGCATACAGAGTTGGGTGATTGTCGGTTCCGCGATTGGTGAGGTCGGTGCCGGTGAGTTTGAGGGTAAGTGCCTTGTCGAAGAAATGCTTCTGCACCTGGATTTCGAGATAGTTCATGGGGCGAGTTTTGACATTTTGGTACGTACCGGCGCTATTCAACTTGTAGGTGAGATTGAAAGCCCATCCACAAGGCAATTCGAGCGAGGAGTTGAGTTGGAGAATATACAGCGGGTGGTTGAAGAGCATGGGCTCACCGTTGAAAGTGGTGCGGTAGTGGTAGTAAAGCATCACTCCGGTAATGTTGTTTGTCCAGTGACCGAGACGAGGTTGAGCACCGATGACGCACATCACTTGATTGTCCGAGCCGATATTTTTGAAAGAGATAACACGGACGGTGGGGTCGTCGGCTTTGGTAGCGCAGTCATAATAGACGGGGTCCTGTTGGTGAGTGAACGAAGCCATTGCATAGAATATGCGCCATATGGCTGTAGCCTCGAAATTCCAAGCCTTGGTGGAGCGGAGCATGGGATTGCCGTGCTTATACGTAGATTGATCGATGTAGAGGAGGCTGCCATCCAATTGCTCGTAGGTGGGTCGGGAGATTTTGCCCGAGAACGAGAGGGCAAGATTGACGTTCTTGATGGGTGTAGATACCGACAACGTGGGGAAGAAGTCGTTGTAGACGCGCGAGCCGTCGCCGGCGAGGATACCGTTCTCGATGACGCGATTGTTGAGATGCTCATAGCGCAATCCGGCGGTGACATTTGCGGAACCGAATTGTTGGGACAGCGAGGCAAATCCGGTGACGGCGTTCTCGTATATGGCAGTTGTTGACGACGGTATCTCCAAGCCGTTGTTTGTTACATCGTACCCGAGGCGCGAGTGAGTAAACTCCTCGCCAAACTCAATTTTACCGTTCCACAGAGGATGTGAGAGCACCAACTTTTCGGCGATAAGTCGCTTGGCGGTAGAGTTGAGCGTGGTAGACTGCGAGGGGCCCTCGACTTCGCTCATATTGTCGCGAGCGATGTGGTCGTTGTTGCGACTGATGAAGAGGTCGGTGTTGAAATCGATATTCAACTGCCCGATGGTGCCGTTGTAGTAAGCATTTGCCGAGTTAACGGGGACAAACATATTGAGTTGGCTAATATCGGAGGTGCGATAGTCAACGTGGTTGCCATCGCAATCGATAGTCGTGGAGAAGAAACCGTTGGCACGGGTGTGGTCGTGCTCATATTTATAATAGGCGCCAAAAGAATGGGAGCCGATGAGGTAATCGAAGCCGAATTTGCCGCTATAGTAAGCGCCGCGAGTCCAGAAACGCTCGCTGAGCGACTGATTGTAAATATGGTCGGCAAAAGTAGTTTGCACCATATCGGCACCGCTGCGCTTGCGCCCGTAGTACACAAAGCCCTCGGCAAAAACTTGTAGCGGACCCTCGGTGTAATGGAGGTTGAGAGCGTCGTTACCGCAGACATAGTGGCGGAAGAACGTGTTGTGAAAGAGTTCGAAGCCGAAGCCCTCGCCGGGAGCGCGCTTGGTGCGAATACGTATCACCGAGCGCACCGAGGCATCATATTGAGCACCGGGATTGGTGATTACCTCGATAGAGCGGATATTCTCGGAGGAGAGTTGCTGGAGTTCGGTATTGTTGCGCACCAATCTGCCATTAATATAAATGAGAGGGGTTCCATGTCCCAGGACGGTGATATTCTCTTGCTCGCGAGCGAGCAAAGGCAGGCGTGTGAGCACATCCTCGGCGGTGCCGACTGTCTCGAGGACCGAGCCTTCGACCTTGGTGAGCATTGCCCCACCGCGCAGGCGAGTCTGTGGTAGACGGTCACGCACAACCACCTCGCCGAGGAGGGTAGCCGAGGGTGTCATAGCGATGGTGCCACACGCGCCATCAGCCGGAATGGCTGTCACATAGTCCTCGTAGCCAATCATCGAAATTTTGAGACGGTTGGCATTTACATCGGCAAAGGTAAAGGCACCGGTAGCGTCGTCTGAAATAGTGGCGGTGACAAAAGTGGTGTCGTTGAGCACGACAACGCTTGCAAAACCCATTGGCTCGGCATTTTCATCAACGATAGTACCGGTGATTGTTCGAGCCGAGGTGATAATTGTCATCGGCAAGAATAGAAGTGATAAGATTGCTTTTTTCATTTTCATTTTTAAACATTTTACCTATTAGACGACATATTTGCCCAAAAAGTTACAAGCGTATTGCATTTTATAACAAAAGCGAGACTGTGCCCGGGTAGACACAGTCTCGCTTATATTAAATAATGTGAAGGGATTACTTCTTGAGGGCGCAAGCGCTGCACTTCTCAGAAATCTGAGTGAAGAAGTCGTTGCCCTTGTCATCAACGAGGATGAATGCGGGAAAATCTTCAACTTCAATCTTCCAGATAGCCTCCATGCCGAGCTCGGGATATTCAAGCAACTCGACTTTCTTGATAGAGTTCTGAGCAAGTACAGCGGCGGGACCGCCAATGGAACCGAGGTAGAAACCTCCATGCTTGTGGCAAGCATCAGTTACTTGCTTGGAGCGGTTGCCCTTGGCAATCATCACCATAGCGCCACCGGCAGCCTGGAATTGGTCAACATATGAGTCCATACGACCGGCAGTAGTGGGGCCGAAGGAGCCGCTGGGCATGCCGTCGGGAGTCTTGGCGGGACCGGCATAGTAAATAGGATGGTCCTTGAGGTACTGAGGCATAGGCTCGCCATTGTCGAGACGCTCCTTGATCTTGGCGTGAGCGATATCGCGACCAACGATGATGGTGCCGTTGAGCGACAGGCGAGTTGATACTGGATACTTGGTGAGCTCGGCAAGGATTTCGCTCATAGGGCGATTGAGGTCAATCTTAACAGCCTTGCTCTCGCCGGCTTTGCGATATTCTTCGGGGATGAGTTCACCGGGATTTGCATCGAGTTTCTCAATCCACAGACCCTCGCGGTTAATTTTTGCCTTGATATTGCGGTCGGCAGAGCAACTTACACCGAGACCGACTGGGCACGAAGCGCCGTGACGCGGCAAGCGGATGACGCGGATATCGTGCGCGAAAGCCTTGCCACCGAATTGTGCACCGAGACCGAGTCGCTCGGCTTCTTTCTTGAGGGTTGCTTCGAGTTCAACATCGCGGAAGGCGTGACCAAGTTCGTTGCCTTGAGTGGGGAGGTTGTCGTAGTACTTAACCGAAGCCTTCTTGACAGTCTCGAGGTTCTTCTCGGCAGAAGTACCACCGATAACGAAAGCGATATGATAAGGAGGACAAGCGGCAGTGCCGAGCGACTTCATCTTCTCAACCAAGAAGGGGATGAGTTTGGCAGGATTGAGCAGAGCCTTGGTCTCTTGATAGAGATATGTCTTATTGGCGGAGCCACCACCCTTGGCTACAAAGAGGAAGTGGTATTCATCGTCCTCGCCGGCATGGATATCTCCCTGCTCAGGTAGATATCCATGCCGGCGAGGAAGTGGTATTCATCGTCCTCGCCGGCATGGATATCTACCTGAGCAGGGAGGTTGCAGCCTGTATTCACCTCGTCGTACATGTTGAGGGGTGCATTCTGGCTATAACGGAGGTTGTCGGTGGTATAGGTGAGGTAGACGCCCTTGGAGAGGTACTCGGCATCATCGGCACCGGTGAAAACATATTGACCCTTCTCGCCATGAACTATGGCGGTGCCTGTATCTTGGCAGAAAGGCAGGATGCCCTTGGCAGCCACCTCGGCATTGCGCAACATGGTGAGAGCCACAAACTTGTCGTTCTCGCTGGCATCGGGGTCATTGAGAATTGAGGCAACCATGGCATTGTGCTCGCGACGCAGCATAAAAGCGTTGTCGTGTGTGCACTGGCGAGCCAATACGGTAAGAGCCTCAGGGTCAATCACTAAAAACTCATGTCCGCCCCAGTTTTCTACTTTTACATAGTCTGAGGTGAGGTGATAATACTCAGTCTTATCCGGTCCGAGCGGAAACATAGGCTGGTATTTAAATGGTTTTGTTGCCATAAAACTATTATGTTAGGGTTATAATTCTCGGTTGTTAGTGCAAAGTTACTTCTTTTTTTAATTTTTTTCATCATTTTTTCGCCAACTTATTTTGACCCGGGTTATATCGACTGGAAAAATTTTGCATTAACTTATCATAAAATAAAGAAAAAGTATTATCTTTGCACTCAAAATTATAAGTTAAGCGAATATGGCAAAAAATACGATGGGAACAAAACTGCCCCGCAAATTGGAGCAAAAAATGGAAACCGTAGGCGAACAAATAAAGCTTGCACGCCTGCGTCGCAACCTTAGTGTGGCACAAGTAGCCGAACGAGCCACATGCTCTCCATTGACAGTTGCTCGCATTGAGAAAGGCGCTCCTACCGTCGCTATTGGCATCTACCTGAGAGTTTTATATGCATTACAATTAGATGATGACATACTATATCTTGCCAAAAAAGACGAGATAGGACGAGCCCTACAGGACTTGGCTCTCAAACATCGTGAACGAGCATCTAAAAAGTAATCAATTATGAAAAAGCTATATGTATATGCCGACTTTGATTGGCTAAAAGAGCCAAGGCTTGTGGGAGAATTATGTTACGAATCTCTCCGTGGCTCGGATAGTTATTCTTTCTCTTTTGACAGAAGCTGGTTGAGAGATTATGGAAGCCTATTTCTAAGTGAAGACTTAAACAACTACCCGGGCATGCAATATACCAAGCCCGGACGAGATATTTTCGGATGCTTTGCCGATGCTTTGCCCGACCGCTGGGGCAAGACTTTGCTCAACAGGCGTGAGCAAGTCTTGGCTACCGAAGGAAACAGACCTGCCAAGAAGCTTAGTTCATTTGATTACCTTGTTGGAATAGATGATTTCTCACGTATGGGCGGTTTCCGCTTCAAGGAGTCTCTTGATGCATCTTATATCTGTTGCGAAGAATCCATGCGTATTCCTCCTTTGACCAATATACGCTCGCTAATAGCCGCCAGCCATGAGATAGAAAGGTGCGAAGAAGCAAACCAACTTCCTGATAAAAAATGGATACTTCAATTGGTACAACCCGGATCATCTCTTGGCGGTGCACGTCCAAAATCAGGCGTAGTGGATAATGATGGCACACTCTACGTTGCCAAATTTCCATCGCGAAAAGATGATTACGACATAGCACTATGGGAACACTTAAGTCACTTGCTCGCAGCGCGAGCTGGAATTTGCGTAGCCGAGACGAGTCTACTACGAGCAAGTGACAAATATCATACTCTACTGTCAAAACGTTTCGACAGAACCATCGATGGTAAGCGAATACACTTTGCCTCTGCAATGACACTTCTTGGATTGACCGATGGATGTAATGCCGACACGGGAAACGGCTATCTTGATATCGTGGACTTTATTATCCAAAATTGCTGTGACGTGGAGCGAAATCTTCACGAAATCTTCCGCCGCGTAGCTTTTAATATCGTCATCGGCAATAGCGATGACCATTTTCGAAACCACGGTTTTTTGCTTACGCCTCGTGGATGGACTTTGTCTCCGGCATATGACTTAAATCCGACTGATAATCAATACCAGAGTCTTTTGATAAACAAAACGACTAACAAGGCAGATCTGAATATATTACTTGCATCGTGTGACGACTATATGATTCGTAAAGATAGGGCTGAAAAGATTATCGATGAAGTAAAGACTGCCGTAAAAACATGGAAATTTCTTGCTGCCGGGCTTGGAGTCATTGGGTATGAGATTTCTCGGTTTGATTCTACTTTCATCAGGTGGATACAATAAAAATTTTTTTCATCATTTTTTCGCCAACTAATTTGCAATCTCAGAATTTTTAGTTAATTTTGCACTCAAATGTTAAAAGCAACGCAACAAAAGGCGCGTTCAATTGTTAAAACATTGTATTAATAAATGTATAATCCGCCCCATAAGGCTCAAAAACGATGAAAAAATATACAATATGGATATTAACGACATTGATGGCATTTACCCTTGCCTCCTTGCTGTTCATTGAGATATTCTATATGAAGAGTATCGTGGCTGTGCGCCATGAGCAGTTCTCGCAAGGTGTGCGTCAGAGCCTTATCAGCGTGGTGGTGCGCCTCGAGCAAGACGAAACGCGCTACTACCTCGAGGACGAACTCAATAAGGTAGAATCGCAGTCGATATATGCCCAACACCTCGGCAGCACCCTACCCCGCCAGGAAGGTATCAAATATTCGTTCACGACAGCCTCAGGCTTGGAAGCCGACCTCACCATTAAGGGTGATGCCAACGAGATCACCAAGCTACAGAGCGGCGCATCCGCTGCCGGCAACAGTATGCTCAACGCTCGCGAACTCTATCGCGGTCACTTCCTCTATCAAAAGAGTATGCTCGACGAGGTGATACTCAACATCATCTCCACGGCTTCCAACCGTCCTATCGTCGAGCGTGCCGACTCGGCAACAGTGCGCAAATACCTGCGCCAAGAGTTGGACACTCTGGGTCTCACCATGCCCTTTGAGTTTGCCGTCGTCAATCGTGCCGGCATCATCCAGTATCGCTCCCCAGGCTACGACCCGGCATCGGCTTCCGATGAAAACACTTTCACTCAGACTCTCTTCCCGCGCGACCCGTCATCAAGTCACAATTTCCTCAAGGTATACTTCCCCACAAAGAAGGACTATATATTCAAGTCCATTTCTTTCTTGGTACCCGCATTTGCCTTGTCGCTCATCGTGCTGATTGTTTTTGTCTACACCATCATTATGGCATTCAGGCAAAAGAAGCTGTCGGAGATGAAGAACGACTTCATCAACAACATGACCCACGAGTTCAAGACACCTATATCGTCAATCT
>JBJEDD010000080.1:0-3233 GCA_051871715.1 Muribaculaceae bacterium
GTCGTTGGCGCGACCCACGTTCCAATAATATTTGGTCTTTACTTCGACGGGGATATCTTTAACTGACACTTGTGCTGTGACGACAGAGCCGTTGGTGCGCACAAAGTCGTTGTGGAGGGTGAATGTTACATCGTTGTCTATAGTAACTTCTTGTGAATCAATTGCATTGAAAAGAGCGTAGTGTGATGTAGTGATGTCGGCAACCTTCATGGGAGCCAATGCAGGGGCAGCCAATGTGATGGTCTCGGCAGGCACATAGTCGGGGTCTACGGCAAAGGGATATACCGAGGCAAAAGCCTTGCCCCAGGAGGTGTCGTTGTGAATACCATTGACCAATTTGATGACGGAGGCTTTGCCGGGCGCAGCGGCATTAATTGCCTGAAGCATAGCGTCTACATTGTCGCTGATGACTGCGGGTTCGCCGCTGCCGTAGGTCAGCAGCACGCGAGGCATATCGCTCACTGAGCCGGCGAGGGATGTCATTTCGCTACTGTTCAGCCACAATAACGGTGACATGGAGATGCAGTTGCCGAAGACATCGGGGTGAGTCAGCGAGGCATACAGGCTGAGCAAGCCACCGAGGTCGGCACCCATGATTGTAGTGTTGGCAGCACCGGTGAGCACGCGGTAGTTGCTCTCTACATAGGGCATGACCACATTGATAAAGTCGCTGATGAAGTTTGAAGCGTCACCACTACCTACAAAGTCGTCAACTGCGTAGGGGATATTTTCGGCTACGAAACCGTAAACCTCCACGAGGATGCAGCCATTAGCGCCTGCTTCTTGCAGAGTGGTGGCGGTGGTAGATGCGTCCCAGGAGTTGGCGCCGAAGAAATCATCACCGGCATCGTCAGAGCCGGCTGCTTCGTAGCGCTGTTGCACGCCGGTGTAGTAGAGCACGGGATATGACTTTTCGATATCAGTATCATAGCCGGTGGGTACGCTCACACGCACTGTGCGCGGGTATCCGTTGATAGTGAGGGTGGTCTTGACGATATCTGGGTTATACAATTGTGCCCAACTACCCACTACGTCATTTTCTGTTGCGACTGTGCGATTGGAGATCTCGCCACCCGAGGCATCTTTTTCGACGTATGCCCATCCGGGACCGCTGAGGTACTTGAAGCCATTGGCGACATCGGAGGTGCTTACATCGTCGAGGGTGAGTGTAAAGGTGTTTGTGCCTGATTTCTGCATCGGGATAGCATTATTTGCATCCCAGCCGTTGAACTGACCGGCAATGAAGCATGCCTTGGTTCCTTGGGGCACGGTCACGTTGAAAGTGACTGCTTGCATTGCTATTGCCATGAACAGCAACGCCATCATTGTGATTTTTCTTCTCATTAACTTATTGGTATTACGATTAAGGTCCATAGTTGACCGTTACCGCAAAGTTAATATGCGCGCGATATCCTTGTCAATATCGGTGATAGGTCAAGAGTAGATACTACTTTTAAGCAAAATATTTATAATCAATGGTATAAATATGGTTAAATTTGCTTGTAAAGTAGGTTTTTTGAGTCTTCAGAGGAGTAGATTTTACTCTTTAAGCGCGAGCGATAATTGTAGACAGTCTGTGGTGTGTAGTTGAGAATACGGGCGATATCACCGCTGCCGGTGATGCCCAGGCGTATCAGTGCTAAGACGCGCAATTCAGGTGTCAATGTCGTCGTTTCGCTGTCCACGCGAGCATCCTCGGCAGCCATCGAGTTGTATTCGTCGATGAATTGTGGATAGATGCTCAGAAATACCGAGTCGAAGCGAGTGTAAAATTCTTTGGTCTCGTCGCTCTCAAATTGAGTCGACTTAGCCATCGTGTGGGCTGCATCAAATTGTGAGGTCTTCAATAGTCGATACAATTGTTTGCGGTAATCGACAAAGCGCTCAATGTAAGCACCTTCTGCGCTGATTAGTTCGGTGATGCATCGCTCCTTGATTGCATTTGCCTCGGTGAGTTTCACATTATCATCGGCAAGACTTTTGTTGTGGCGTAATCGCCTGAGAATTAATATGGTGAATATCAACAAAATGGCTAATACTATGGCTATGATAGTGATAATGGACCATAGTTTGTGCATTTCGTCTTGCTTGGCTTGGTTGTATGCAGCGTCAATAATGGGCACTGACTCCAAGATTTCGGCAGTGCGGCTGCGGGCATTACTCAGCGAGGCATCCTCGAGAGCACACCTTATATATAAGTATGCGTGCTCGTAGTCGTGCTCGTCATTGAGGATTTTGGCAAGTTCCATCAATGAGGCATAGTCTTTTTTGCCATTCTCGAGGTCCACGATAGCCGAGCGAGCAAGGAAACACTTCTGCATATATCGTTCACCACCTTGTCCATAAATTTTTGCCATAAGACCCAGGGCGCGGGCATTGTCATCAAGCCCGAATAACTCTTGGCAGCGGTTCATCTGCTTGAGAGCCTCTTCCCAATAGCCGTCATCGACCAATTGCAGGCTCTTGATATTGTAATACTCGGGCGTGTTGTCCCGGAAAAATGTCAATAGCGAGTCGCGATAGGCTCGCACCTTATTGTTGTACAACAATCGGCGCGAGTGAATGGCATCGGCGCGAGCCATGCGCATATATGTCGAACTATAGATGTTGTACATATACTTGAGGTGGTAGTCTTGCATTGACGCGCGGTCGAGGGTGTCGAGCGTCTCCAGCGTGTTGTAGTAATCGGCTGACGCAGAGTAACTTTCAGCTAAATTCAGTGACGCCGATATGATCTTGGATTGGTCGCCCATGCGCGAGGCGCATTGCAGTCGGCGCTCGGCTACCCACAGCGCCGAGTCCACTCGATAAGAGAGATAAAGTCCGTAAAGGTCGCGATAAATGCCATATAATTCGGCATCGCTATCGGCGGCGTCTATGCGCATCATCGTGTTGTGAATACCCAGCCGGCGCTCGTTGCACAAGCTGTCGCGCACCTCGATAGTGTGGTCGAGCCGATGCAATAGCGAGTCCAATTCAGTGACAGCCGACGCACTCATAGCCATCACCATCGCCATCACCGCGCCAATTCCTCGTATATTCATAATTGTGAAAGAATACTTTGTGCAAAGATAGTGATTAAATTCCTATTTGCTAAGCATCCCTCCACTTTTTTAGCGCTATAGTGTATAATGTTAATGATTTGGGTTGCGTTGGCTTATCAGGCGCTTGCCCAAGGCTATTCCGGGACGCTCTATGAGCATATATATTGCGCCGGATATTAGCATCGTTAG
>JBJEDD010000081.1:0-1807 GCA_051871715.1 Muribaculaceae bacterium
GGGAAAAAGAGCCTCGCGGTGGGCGAGGCTCGGGTATTTGTGTAAGGGTGTACTTTTTGTCAGGTGTTATTTCTGTTCTAAAGGTTGCTGTCTCATCTGATTACGTCGGTTAACTAATTGACGTGTGAACAGCTTCTCTGCACTTTTGAGTTGTAATAGTTGTCGTGGGTTTAGGATTTCTTTGAATTTGTCGTAGAACTCGAGTTCGATTTCGCCTTCCAATTTTTTGAGTTCGAATTGGGTGTAGGCGGCGCCGAGGATTTCGAGGTCACCGGCATCGGGGTTATCGGAGACGTTTGCTTCGATATCGCGAGCCTGAGCGTTGAGCGCCTCGATGCGGTCTTCCATTTCGTCGTAGAGGGGGAAGAACTCATTTTGTTGCTCGCGAGAGAGGTCGAGTTCACGGGCGAGGAAATCGTGCTTGTAGGTACGGATTTCGCTGAGCCAGCGCTGACGGTCGTCGGGCGAGAGCACCGAGGACTGAGCGGCAGCCGAAGCGAAGGATGCTACCGAGAGGAGGAGTATGATTGTGAGGATAGTGCGTTTGAACATAGTCGGAGAGGATTATAAGTTAGAGAGGTCGCAACAGCAGAGCGAGTCGGGGTATATGCCGCTATCGATAAATTCGTCGTAGAGGTCCCATTGGCTGAGGTCGCTGATGACGTATTCGTTGACAAATTGCTCGTTGGAGAGTGCTTCGGCGATTACGGGGTTGCTCTCGAGCGGGGTAGCAGAGGTGGTGGTGAGCATGGTGAAAAGTTTGAGCATACACCAAATGCCGCCAAACATAGCCGCGAGGTATACGTAAGGGCGAAGGCGCTGCCAGCGCGAGCGCGGGGCAACGACAGGAGCCTGCAACTCGGGGCGAGCGGGCAGGGACTGCGCCATTTTCTGCTTGAAATCAGCGAAGTAACATGGAGGGACGGTCATGCCGTCGTCATGATTGGCGCCTTCTAATATGTTTTTGTTGTCGTTCATTCAAAAATTTGATTTTACTATTTGACGCGTGACGTGGAATATGGTTTAATCTGAAATTTTAAAAATATTTTCGATTTTTTTCACAGCGAGGTGATAAGAAGCCTTGAGAGCACCGACAGAGGTACCGAGGATAGAGGACATATCCTCGTATTTCATGTCATCGTAGTACTTCATGTTGAAGACGAGGCGTTGTTTCTCGGGGAGTTGGGCGACGGCTTGTCGGAGCTTGATGGCGAGGTCGTTTCCGTCGACATATTCATCGGCGGCGATAGTGGCGACGAGGGCGCTCTCTTGGTCGTCGATGGAGATGTTGGCTCGGCGACGTTCGCGAGCGAGGAAGGTGATAGCCTCGTTGATGGCAATCTTGTAGAGCCAGGTGGAGAGTCGGGCATCGCCTCGGAAATTTTCGATTGACTGCCACGCCTTCATGAAGGTGTTCTGGAGGAGGTCGTTGGTGTCGTCGTGGCTCTGCACCATACGGCGGATCTGCCAATAGAGGGGCTCGGTGTAAATATCAATGACGTCGGCAAACGCTGCAGCCACGGTAGCGGGGTCGCGCAAGCGTTCGATCAATTCGGGGTTTTCTGCGGGTAATGACGCCATAATGTTCACACTTTAGATTACAAAATTAGTTATTAATTCTGAAAAACAAGCGTAGTGAGGGGAACTTTTAAGGATTATTGTGAAAAAAGCCGTAACTTTGTCGAGAAATGAAGAGAATATACACATTATATATAGTATTGGCATTGCCGATGGCGACGTTAGCCACGGAGCCGAGCGATAGTGTGCAGCCGCGCCAACTGCGAGAGGTGGAAGTGATGGGCATCAA
>JBJEDD010000081.1:1907-12692 GCA_051871715.1 Muribaculaceae bacterium
CAGATAAATATCTACACCTTGTCGCCCATGTACTACCAAGGTGTGAGGGCGCTGGTGGAGTATGGCAATGCCAACCGTGTGCGTGCCGAGTTGGGCGGCTATTTTAAGGTTAAGGGTAACTTATACACCTCGTTATCAGGCTATTACACTCATAGCGACGGCTGTTGGGATAATGCTTACAATGGCGCGAATGTCGGGGTGGATAACACCGGCGGATTGCGGTGGAAGACCGTATTCACACCATCGGCACATCACTCCGTGACCAATACGGCGACGATGTCGCTGAGCCGACAGAGTGGCTATCCATATCGCGCGGTGGCTACCGATGAGATAGCGTACAACGATACATGCTTCTATCGTCGCAATTACTTCAGCGATGGATTGACTGTGGCATGGGCGGGTAAGCGCGTGGTGGTGACCTCGCTCACCTCGGTGCAATATCTCGATGATAATATGACCCTCGACCAGGATTTCACACCACTGGATTACTTCACGCTCACGCAGAAGCGCCACGAACTGACCGTCACCGAGGATTTGTTCACAAAGGGTCAACGCGGACGCTACTCATGGCTTGGAGGCGTCTTCGGTATGTGGCGCAGTATGACGATGGATGCGCCGGTGACCTTCCACGATGCCGGTATCAGCAACCTTATCGAGGATAAGCGCAATATGATGAATCCGCAGTATCCGATAGCGTGGGACGAGCGGACATTCCCGTTGTTGAGTAATTTCGAGACCAAGACCTCGGGAATGGCACTGTATCATCAGAGCAAGTTGGAGATAGACAATTGGACCTTTGAAGCCGGCTTGCGCTGGGATATCGAGCATGTGTCATGCGACTATCGCAGCGATGCCGATGCATCGTACACGGTATATGATATGACCTCGGGGACCGAGCAGGTGTATGCCCGGATGCCGGTGAGTATCCACGATACGGGGCATTTGTCGCAGACATTCAATGAGTTGCTGCCCAAGTTGTCGGTGACCTACGGCTACGATGCCGGACATGTATATGCTTCATTTTCCAAGGGTTACAAATCGGGTGGCTACAACACGCAGATGTTCAGCGATGTGCTGCAACAGCGAGTGATGGAGACTATGGGCTTGAGCATGACCTATCATGTGTCGGACATAGTGAGTTACAAGCCCGAGTATAGTTTTAACTACGAAATCGGCACCAAGAACAACCTGTGTGGCGGACGTGTGGGAGTCGAGGCGGTTGCATTTTATATAGATTGCCGCGACCAGCAGTTGACAATCTTCCCGCCGGGCACGGTGACCGGGCGCATCATGACCAATGCCGGGCGGACTCGCTCGATGGGTGTGGAATTGACAACGCGTTGGCAACCAAGTGATTGCTGGGCTTTTGCGGCGAATTACGGCTTCACCAATGCCGAGTTCAGAGAGTATAACGACGGCAAGGCAGACTATCGCGGCAAGCGAGTGCCCTATGCGCCGGCACACACACTGTTTGCATCGGCACGTTGGGATGCGCCCTGCGAGTTTATGGGCTTGAAGCCGTCGGTGCAGATGACCCTGCGAGGAGTGGGGGATATAGAATGGAACGAAGCCAACACGCTGAGTCAGCCGTTTTATGCGTTGCTTGGAGCGTCGCTAACCCTGGCGAGCGAGCAATGGTCGCTGCGCATATGGGGCGAAAACATCACTGACACGCGCTATGATACCTTCTATTTCAAGTCAATAGGCAACGAATTTACGCAGCGAGGAGTGCCGATGACATTTGGCGCGACGTTGCGACTCAATATTAAAAATATTTAAATGCTTGTAGCAATACGGCTTTTTATGTACTTTTGAAAGTTAATTTAATCAAAATCAAATATGAAAATCAACAGATTGCTTATAATCAGTATGTTATCAACCTCGGTGATGGCATTGACTTCATGTGACAAGGACAATACCGGCGAAACAGTGTATCGCTATCCGTTCACGTCGTGCTATGCCGTGGTGACCGACTTGAGTAATGACAACACACAGACAATATCGTCGCCGGTGAGCATCTCGATGGATGCCAATTGGACCACCGGCAAAGCGTCTATGACCATCTCGGGCATCGAAATCGGCGGGTCAAGTTACCCGGCGATGACCACTAATGAGTCCGACTGGCAATTATTGGATAATATGACCTGGGGCGAGGTGACCGGCTCGACAGTGGGTACACTTGCCACCGGAGCGCAGGTATTGCTCTCGGGCTTCAAGTTTGACTGGGCAGACCGTGCTGACCTCACAGCGAAATTAATCGAAAAAGACCCGACGCTGAAGTATGACCCGGCAGTGTCGTTCTCGTATATTATTGACGGCAAGTACAAGGTGGCAGGTGCTCGCCAACCCTTCCGCATCGCCGGCGAGACCACTTCGACCCCTGCCGGTGGTGAGGGTTTCACCTCCAATGTATCGTTATACACTGTAAATCTGGATTTTATCAATAAGGTTGCGTCAATCAAGGTGCAGAATGCCTCGTTTGCTCAGGGTATGCCTCTGATGGAGATGGAATTCCCCGGCATTTCATATTCGATCGATGAGAATGCCGTGGTGAGCCTCAGTTGTGATGCGTTGACACCTACAATGGCAGGGGTGCCGATGCCCGACTATCCAATCAGCGACCTTAGTGCGACAATACGCCCGGGACGCGAGAAGTCGCAGTTGCACTTTGTATGCAATTTCCGCGGTGTGCCCTTCACTGTGGAGGCATCGCTCGACTTCACCTCGTATGATGGTTTTATCGGTGTGGAAGACTGATGTTTAATTGAGAAAAAAGGTCGGCAACCACATAGGAACTGCCACCAACAAATATCGTAGCCGAGGGTTGCGCGTCGCCGAGAGCGGCAGTGTAAGCCTCGGCTACTGTATTGTATACTAATCCTTTAAGCCCGAAAGAGGCTGAGATGTCGCGGACCTCCGAGGCGGGTCGACCGCGCTTGACCGATGGCTGGGTGAAATAATAGCGAGCATTGGCGGGCAGGTGGCACAGGATGTGGCTGATATCCTTGTCGTTGACAAATCCGAGGACTATGTGGAGGTTGGCACTGTCGGCGATATGGCGCAGACGCGGACCGAGGTATTCCCAGCCGCCGGGGTTGTGCCCGGTGTCGCACACTACGGTGGGCGAGTGTTGCAGGACCATCCAGCGCCCGGCGAGCCCGCTGAGCGAGGTCACTCGGGCAAATGCATCGCGAACAGCCTCTGCTGATATGTCAATGGGCAAGAGGCTGATGGCATGGAGCACGGTGTTGGCATTCTCGGGCTGGCAATCGCCGCCGAGCACCGAGTGGATGTCACCCCAGTGCTCGCTGTGGTAGTCGATGGAGTCGAAGTCGCGGCTGATGACGCTGAGCAGAGGGGTGTCTTGGGCAAAGGTGATCGGCGAGCCACACTCGGCAGCGCGACGCTCAAAGACTTGGCGCACATCGCCGTCGGCACGACCGATGACCACAGGCACGCCGGGCTTGATGATGCCTGCCTTCTCAAAGGCTATCTTGGCAGGCGTGTCGCCGAGCAGGGCAGTGTGGTCCATTGATATGTTGGTGATGATAGAGAGCAGAGGGGTGAGGATGTTGGTGGAGTCGAGGCGTCCGCCCAGTCCGGCCTCGATGACGGCAAAGTCGACGCCCTCGCGAGCGAAGTAATCGAAAGCCATGACGGTGGTCAATTCGAAGAACGAAGGCTCGATGCCCGAGCATTTTTCGCGATATTTTTTGATGAAATCCACGACGTCGTGCTCTGAAATCATTTCACCGTTGATGCGTATGCGCTCGCGGAAGTCGACCAAGTGGGGCGAGGTGAACAGCCCGACGCGATACCCGGCTGACTGCAGGATAGCAGCGACGAGCGATGCGGTGGAGCCTTTGCCGTTGGTGCCGGCGATGTGGATGGCTCGCAATTGTTGATGCGGATTGCCAAATGCCTCGGAGAGCGCCAATACGCGCTCCAAGCCGGGCTTATATGCGCCATCGCCGATGTTCTGGAACGTGGGGATTTGCTCAAACATCCAGCGAGTGACTTCTTGATAAGAATAGTCCATGTTCCTATATATAAATAATGTATCCCGCCAATCCGGCTGCGCAGATGAGGAGGATAGGGTGTATCTTGGTGAAGAGATTGATAGCGAGGGTAGCGAGGACTATGATTACCGAAATGGTGACCTCGGAGGTGGAAGAGCCGAAATTTTCCTCATTCATGAGAATCAGCGCTGCCGAGGCGATAAGCCCGATGACCACGGGACGCAGACCGCGGAAGATGCCCTCGATGGCGGTGCTGTTGCGATGCCGAGCCACAAAGTGCCCGACGTAGCGAGTGAGCAGAAATGAGGGAATGACCACCACGAGGGTGCATATCAGTGCTCCGAGGACGCCCCAGAAGGCTGATGTGTGGGGACCGAGGGCAGCCATGGGCGCCGAATAGCCGATGTATGTTGCGGAGTTGATGCCTATGGGACCCGGCGTCATCTGCGAAATGGCGACGATGTCGGTGAACATTTTCTCGGTAATCCACCCCGGGGAGACAATTTCGCTCTGAATGAGCGAGAGCATGGCATATCCGCCACCGAAGCCGAAGAAGCCAATCTTGAGGTAACTCCAGATAAGACGCAGGTAGATAATCATGCGCGACCTCCTTTCGGCTTAATCTCGCCGCGAGCGCGAGCCAATTGATACCAGCCTACCAATCCGCCGATAGTGATGAAAAGGATGGGGTTGGAGATGAACGGTAAGCGCGACCAGATGAGTGCGGCGACGAGAATGGGAATCCAGCACATCGACCAGCCGATGTGGGCGGCACGCGCCGAGGTGATGACCGGGGTGACAATCAGCGCCACGACAGCCGGGCGTATGCCCTTGAAGATGGCTGTGAGGGTGTGATTGGTGGTTATCAGTTCGGGCGTGAGGAAGGTGGCGATGGCGAGGATGATGAGGAAGCAGGGGAGTATGACTCCGGCGGCTGACACGAGACTGCCGCGGAGTTGGCGGAGTTTGTCGCCGACGACTACCGAAATGTTGACGGCGAGGATGCCCGGGAGCGACTGCGCGACAGCCAGCAAGTCGAGGAACTCGGCTTCGCTAATCCAGGCGTGGCGCTCAACGATTTCGCGCTTGATGATAGAAATCATCGCCCATCCGCCACCGAAGGTGAAGCCGCCTATCTTGAAGAAGGTGAAGAATAATTGCCACAATAAGTGGCGGCTGTTGGAATTTTGATTATCTGACATAATTTACAGTTCTACTACAGTGATGCCGGCGCCACCGAAGCGCACGTCCTCGTCGGCGAAATGCTTGACAGCCGGAATTGTTGACAGATATTGTCGGATGTACTGGCGGAGGGCTCCGGTACCGGTGCCGTGGAGGATGCGCACGCGCGAGCAAGAGAATTGGATGGCATCGTCGATGAAATAAGTGACGGCTTGGACAGCCTCATCGACACGCATACCGCGCACATCGATTTCTTGCTTGAAATTGAGTTGGCGCTCGCGGTTGTCGTTGGAGGTGCTCACGGTGAGGAGCGATGCCGCCTTGGCGATGCCGCTCTGAGGCTTCTTGAGGGTAGGCGACAGGCGCGAGAGCTTGATAGTAGTGCGTATCTGCCCGAAGATGACAATTGCTTCCTTGCCGCGGATTTCCTCGATGGTGCCTACGGTGCCGGCATTGTCGAGGAGCACGTTGTCGCCCGGGGCGAGGGCTCGGTCTTGAGCCGGCTTGGGCTGAGTCTTGGGAGCCTTGCGACGCTTGGACTTGAGCAGAGGATGCTCGTCGGTGGCGTTGATGAGGTCGTGCTTTTCTTGCTCGAGTTGACGGCGCGCCTCGAGGGTAGCATCGCGCTCGGCTTGAGTGCGTCGTATCTCGTGTATGGCTCGCTCAATGGCAGCGTTGGAGCCGTCGAGGATTTTGCGAGCCTCCTGCCGTGCATCGGCGATGATTTCGCTGCGGCGGCTGCGCAGGTTGTCAGCCTCGGCTTCGTATTTGCTGAGCGCCTCGTCGATTTTTTTCTCTTTTTGCTTGATATCGCGGCGCTTGTTTTCCCAATAGCGTCGGTCGCGAGCGATATCGAGGAGGTACTTGTCGAGGTTGACATAGTCGCTACCGACGATGTCGCCGGCGGCGGAAATGATATGCTCGGGGAGCCCGGTCTTGCGGGCGATTTCGATGGCAAAGGAACTGCCGGGGCTGCCGATGGACAGGGCAAATAGCGGGCGCATCTGCTGGCGGTCATATAACATGGAGCCGTTAATGAGTCCGTCGGTCTCGTCGGCAAATTTTTTGAGATTTTGGAAGTGGGTGGTGACCACGCCCCACATGTGCTTGTTGTTGAACTCGGCGAGGAGTGCCTGGGCGATGGCGCCACCGATTTGGGGCTCGGTGCCGGCTCCGAACTCGTCTATTAAGAATAATGTGCGATTGTCGCCGGTAGCCAACAGGGTGCGCATATTGCGCAGGTGCGATGAGTAGGTCGAGAGGTCGTCCTCGATGGATTGGTCGTCGCCGATGTCGATAAAAATGTTGTCAAAAATGCCGACGTGAGAGTTGTCGTAAAGTGGAGGGAGCAACCCGGATTGAATCATATATTGCACCACGGCAACAGTCTTGAGAGTGACCGACTTGCCGCCGGCATTGGGACCGGAGATGACCAGGATACGCTTGCGGTCGTCAATGGTGATATCGAGAGGTACCACTTGCTTGTTGTGGAGCGACAGGCTGTGGCGGAGCACCGGGTGACAGGCGTGGTACCACTCGAGTTCGGGTCGGTTGGCAAGGTGAGGCATCGAAGCATCGCAGTCGACGGCAAAGAGCGCCTTGGCGCGTATGAAGTCGAAGGTGGCGATGATGTCGTAACTCTCGAGGAGGCTGTCGATGTGAGGGCGAAGAACCGAGGCGATGCGTATGAGGATGCGGACTTCCTCGCGATGTTCCTCGATGTGAAGTTCGCGCAATCGGTTGTTGACCTCGACCACCTCGGCAGGCTCGATGAATACGGTCTTGCCGGAGGCTGATTCGTCGTGGACGATGCCGGGGATGCGACGCTTGTTCATGGCGGCAACGGGCAGCACCATGCGTCCCTCGCGCATAGATGCCGAGGCATCGGCATCGAGGTAACCGTCGGCGATGGCGCGAGCGATTACGCGGCGCATGACGGCGCCGGCGGTGCCTGCCATAGAAGCGATGTGTCGGCGGATATCGGCGAGCTCGGGTGATGCCGAGTCCTTAATCTCGCCCCAGCGGTCGATGGCGCGGTCGATTTCGCGCGACAACTCAGGGTAGG
Source organism: Muribaculaceae bacterium (assembly GCA_051871715.1). Classification (GTDB taxonomy): domain Bacteria; phylum Bacteroidota; class Bacteroidia; order Bacteroidales; family Muribaculaceae; genus CAG-873. The sequence goes on from JBJEDD010000081.1 coordinate 9,174, forward strand.
GGTCGAGTTTGATGGCTATTTCGTCGAGCAAGGGCAAGGTAGATGCGCCCTCGGGCGAGCGACGAGCGGCAAAGAAAGAGCATATTGCAGCCATAGAAGCCAGGGTGACCGAGAGGTCGACCAACTCGGCAGCGGTGAGGAAAGTGCCCTCGGGGCGTATGGCTTTGAGTCGCGCGGTGATGTCGCGGATGACGGCGGCGGGGAAGCCCTCGTCGCTGTCAATGAGGCTCTTGAATTCGGCAACAAGCCCGAGGTTGCGACGCACGGTGTCGTAGTCGGAGGAATACTGCATTTGAGCCACCTTATCCTTGCTCAAAGGCGACCCACAGTGCTCCGAGACCATATTGCGTATGGTGTCGAAGCCTATCTTTTGTTCGATATTTTGCGGATAAATCATAATTTCTTGCAAAGGTACGCAAAATTATCGCGATTTTTGCTTACCTTTGCTTGCAAAATCATAAAATATCATATTTACTCCATGAATAAGCACATTACAAAACTCTTGACAGCAACAGTGATGTTAGGCTCAACAGCATTGGCATCGGCTCAGAATGACGTTGATGCCCGTTACACAGCGTTCCCATCGTATGACGGAGCAGACTTGGAATTAAGCGTAGACCCCACGGGAACACGCTTTGCATTATGGTCGCCCGAGGCAGAGTCGGTGCGCGTATTTTTGTACGATACCGATCGCAACTCGCAGCCTACGGATACGTTAAATATGGTTAAAACTAATGACGGTGTGTGGCGTGCCGAGGTGAATCGACAATTGTATGGCAAGTTCTACACCTTCAGCATCCGTTATGGCGGGCAGTGGCTTGCCGAGACCCCGGGCGTGTGGGCAAAGGCTGTGGGCACCAACGGCGAGCGTGCCGCTATCATTGATTTCTCAACCACCAACCCTACCGGCTGGGCAGATGACCACGGACCTGTGGTGGAGCACTTCACAGATGTCATCCTCTATGAGATGCACCACCGCGACTTCTCCATCGACCCATCGTCGGGCATTGTTCACAAAGGCAAATTCCTCGCTTTGACCGAGCACAACACCACTAATCCCACCGGCGAGGCAACCGGTATTGACCACCTCAAAGAATTGGGTATCACCCACGTGCATATTTTGCCCAGTTATGACTACAACTCGGTAGATGAGGCAAATATGCAACTCAACCAATACAATTGGGGCTACGACCCGTTGAACTATAATGCGCCCGAAGGGTCGTACTCGACTGATCCCGCCGACCCCTCAGTGCGTGTGCGCCAGATGAAGGAAATGGTCAAGGCACTGCACGATGCAGGCATAGGCGTGGTGATGGATGTGGTGTACAACCATACCGCCCAAAAGGACGACAGCAACTTCTCGCTCACCGCCCCCGGATACTACTATCGTCATCGCGCCGACGGCTCATATTCAGATGCCTCGGGTTGTGGCAACGAGACCGCCAGCGACCGTCAACAGATGCGCAATTTCATCATTAATTCAGTTAAATATTGGGCTACCGAGTACCACATTGACGGCTTCCGCTTCGACCTGATGGCTATCCACGACACCGAGACCATGAGCCAAGTGGCAGCGGCATTGAAGGAAATCAATCCGTCAATCTTTGTGTATGGCGAGGGCTGGACAGCCGGTGATTCGCCACTGCCTGTAGAGCGTCGCGCCCTCAAGGAGAATGTATCGCAGATGACAGGCATCGCCGTTTTCAGCGACGACCTCCGCGATGCAGTCAAGGGTCACTACAGCAATGCCGCAGGACGTGGCTTTGCCACCGGTGCTGAAGGCAATGAGGAGACGGTGCGCATCGGTATCGTAGCCGCTACCGCTCATCCGCAAGTCGATTACAGCCTCGGTAACAATTCGCGCTTCCCCTATGCGGCATCGCCCGAGATGATAGTCAACTATGTGTCGTGCCACGATGATATGTGCCTCACCGACAAGTTGGCAGCCTCGATGCCCGGCTCTACCGAGGCTCAGCGCCAGCGTGCCGCTCGCTTGGCACAGACTATTGTCTTCACCTCACAAGGTACTCCCTTTATGTTTGCCGGCGAAGAATTGTTCCGCGACAAGAAGGGTGTGCACAACACATACAAATCGCCCGACTCGGTCAATGGTATCGATTGGAACCTCAAGCACATCAATGCCGAGCAATTCAATTATTATGTGGAGTTGATACGCCTGCGCCGCACTCACCCGGCATTCCGCATGACCACTGCCGAGGACATCGCTCGCAATATCGTCTTTGACAAGGTATCGCAGCCCAATCTCATCTCTTATTCAATCAAGAATAATGCCAATGGCGACGAGTGGCGCGAAATCAAGTTGGTGTTCAATGGCTCAGATGAAGCCTGCCAAGTGAAGATAGCCAAGGGCGAGTGGATAGTAATTGCTCGCGACGGCAATATTTGCGCTACCGGTCTCGATACCTGCAAGGGTGGGATGATGACCGTGGAACCTGTATCGGCTCTCATCCTCGCGCGCGTAAAATAATTAATGTATGCGGTTGATGCGGTAGACGGCGAGGCACCACACTGCCGACAGCGCTACCAACACCGCGACAGTATAAATACCTAAAGCCTCGGGCGGCAGTAATATCGCACAGATGTTTACTGCCGCCTGTATTATAGCATAAATTGAGGCGACAAGCAGATGGCTCATGCCACATTCGTTGCTGAGCAACTGATACAGGTGGAGGCGGTGGGGTAGGTAGATGCGCTCGCCGCGGAGGAGTCGGCGGATGATGGTGAGCCCGGCATCGATGCCGTAGACGCTCACGAGGACTATCCACCACGGTGACTCGCCGCCGAGGATTAGTTTGTATAATATAAATAATGTAACACCGCCGATGGTGATGGCTCCGACATCGCCGGCAAAGCAGATGGCACGACGCCTGAAGTTAAAAAATGCAAAAACTGCGGTGGCTATGAGCATAAACCACAGGTAGTTGCCGGCAATAAACTCAAACTTGTAATTCAGCCAAGCGAGGGAGCCAATGACCACTGCTGTATAAGCGACGGTGATGCCGTTGATGCCGTCCATAAAGTTGTAGGCATTGAGGAAAGCAATGCCACCGGCAACCAATAAAATGCTGAACCACAAGGATATATCCAAATCAAGTTGGAAGAGAATGAGCGACACACCGGCGATGTAACAAATCAATCGAGCCGTGATGCCTTGAGGACGGAAGTCGTCGCAGAAACTGATAGCAGCCATTGCCGACCAGCCGATGATAATCGAGGCGTTGTCGGTAGGGCTATCGAGGAGCGCGGCGCATAACGCAGCGATGTAAAAGATGAAGCCGCCGCCCGAAATGGTAGCCACAGAGTGGGAGGAGCGATACTGCGGCACCTGCAGCATCCCCTTGATGTGTTTGGCAACTCTGATATAGAGTAACTCGAGCACTAAGAGAACTATAAACAACGCTATGTACACCATTTCGGCGGCAAAATTAACACTATGTTGCCGATTGTGCAAATTTCCGACGCGTCAATTGTTATATTTCGCCGATATTTCTTACCTTT
>JBJEDD010000082.1:0-3203 GCA_051871715.1 Muribaculaceae bacterium
GGTTAGTCGCGGTCGAGGAAGAAGCGGGGGATGTTGCAGAGGAAGACGTCGCGGCGGGCGAGGATGTCGGCGGCGGCACGCAGGCGCTCAATGCTCACGCTCCCGATAACATAGGAGTTGTCGCGCGAGGTGTAGCGCTCGTCGATGGTGCTGAAGCCGATGGCATCGACCACTGCCGGGTCGCTAAATCGCAGATATACTTGCAATTCCACATCACGCGTATAGGCAGGACGCCCGATGTAGGACATCTTCTTGTACTCGTAGCGATAGTCGTGGCGGCGAGCCATCACGTCGCTCAGTATCGACGATGCCGTGGGCAGCGAGCCGGCACCCTTGCCGAACATGAATTGGCGGTCGTAGCACTCGCCGCGCACCACCACGCCGTTGTATTCGTCGTCGACGCTGTAGATGTACTTGGAGGGCGACACAAATTCGGGCATCACGAAGAGGGTGAAGCGGTCGTCGGACACCTTGACCACCTGAGCCACGAGCTTGATTTTCCAGCCTTTCTCGCGCGCATAGGCGATGTCGAAGTCGCTGATGGCGGCGATACCATGGCACAGGACCTCGTCGGGCGACACATACACACCGAGGGCATGCACGGTGATAATCACCAACTTGAACAGCGAGTCGAAGCCGAGGATGTCGAATGAGGGGTCAGCCTCGGCGAAGCCCAGAGCCTGGGCGGAGGCGAGTGCCGAGGCATAGTCCTGCCCGTGGTCGAAGACGCGCGAGAGGATGTAATTGCTCGAGCCGTTGAGGATGCCTTTCACTTCGAGTAGCAAGTCGTTGTCGTAGTATTCCTCGAGGTTGCGAATTACAGGGATGGAGCCGCACGACGAGGCGTCGTAGAGCAGAGCCGCGCCGGTAGAGTGCTGCAATTCAATTAGTTCGGGCAAATGACGCGCAATCATAGCCTTGTTGCCCGACACCACAGGGATACCGCGGCGTAGCGCCCCGGTGACGATGCGATATGATGCCTCGGCATCGTCGACGACCTCGACAATGAGGTTGATGGAGGGGTCGTTGAGGATATCGTCGGCATTGGTGGTGAGCAGTTGCGGGTCGACATAGATATCGCGGCGCTTGGTGATATTGCGCACACAGATGCGTACTATCTCGGCATGGGCGTTACGCGCGATGGAGATGACGCGCAGGAAGCCCTGTCCCACGGTACCCAAGCCAAAAAGTCCTATACGTAATTTATTATCACTCATAGTATTATCGTGTTGTTTCGTTCATAAATGGGATAAGTATATCATTGAGTTGTCGGTTCTCGACCAAGAAGCCGTCGTGCCCCATATCTGAGTAAATCTCGGCATATCGAGCATGTGGCAGAGCGTCGGCGAGAGCGCGCATCTCGTCGGGCGGAAATATGATGTCGGTGGTGATGCCGATGACGATAGTCTCGGCGGCGATAGTAGCCAGAGCGGCTTCGACACCACCGCGGTCGCGCCCGATATCGTGGGTATCGAAGGCATCGAGTATCGACATATACGAGTAGGCATTGAAGCGACGCACCAATTTGTCGCCCTGGTGGCGCTGGTACGAGCAGGCGCGACGCTGAGGAGCCGGCTCTGTGCTCGGTGCATCGGCTTGAGTGCGATTGTAAGCCGGACCGCCGCGGTAACTCAGTAAGCCGATAGCGCGTGCCGCCGCTAATCCGGCTGAGGCGGCATCGGCGCGGCGCTCGCCCCAGGAGCCGTCGGCACGGATAGCCATGCGCTGAGTCTCATCGAGGGCGATTGCCCATGGCGTGGCATATGCCGCCGTGGCTATCAGCACCATGCGCTCAAAGCGCTCGGGTGCAGCCGCCGCCCATTCCAAGGCTTGAAATCCGCCCACCGAACTGCCCACTATAGTATTGATGCGCCCCACGCCTATAGCAGTAGCAAAGGCATCGAGCACTCGCACGATGTCGCGCATGGTCAGCGCCGGGAAGTCGCTGTAATATGGCTCGCCGGTCGCCGGATTGATGCTCAGCGGACCTGTCGAACCGTAGCACGAGCCGGGAATATTGGCACACACCACATACCATCGCTCGGGATCGAGAAACTTGCCCGGCTCTATCGTGCCCTGCCACCAGTCGGCGACATCGCTATTGGCAGTGAGGGCATGACACACCCACACCACATTGTCGCCGGCGGCATTGAGATGCCCCCAGGTGTGATAGGCGATGGTAAAGTCCTCAATCACACCGCCCTGCTCGGTCACAAACGGCTTGTCGAAGCGATATGTCTTGTAATTCATAATGTGTTATTCATCAAAAAGCAACCGGCTCAATTGCTTGAATTGCGCCGGTCACCATATTTATTGTTATCTATTGGCTAAAAGTCATGGTCAACGCGGCGCAGTGATTTTCATCATGCACATCATCATCCCCATAGCCATAGCCACAGAGCCTAAGGAGTTGACAGTGTAGTGATTATTAATCATATTTGCCGTTTTGTTTATATTTTCACCACAAAGGTAAGCATTATAATTATTATCTGCAAGTATTAGCAGAGTTTTTATTAAAGAAAGAGGCGACCGGTCGACCGATCGCCTCTTTTTTATTGAGTAATAACAGTGTCTTACTTGCCGGAGAGTTTCTCCTTGAGGGCTGCGAGAGCCTCGAGGTCACCGAGAGTGGTCTTCTCGATAGCGGGAGCAGCATTGGCGGGAGCCTCCTCGCGGGGCTGACGAGCAGCAGCGCGCTTAGCCTTGTTCTCGGCACGCTTCTCGGCGCGAGCCTCATCCTCGAAGATGCGGCTGTGCGAGAGGATGATGCGCTTGCCTTCCTTGTTGAATTCGATAACCTTGAAGGGGAGGGTCTCGTCTACTTGAGCAGAGGTACCGTCTTCCTTAACGAGGTGCTTGGGAGTAGCGAAGCCTTCAACGCCCTGGGGCAGAGCTACAACAGCGCCCTTGTCGAGCATCTCGATAATCTTGCCTTCGTGTACCGAGCCAACAGTGAAGATGGTCTCGAATACATCCCAAGGATTCTCCTCGATTTGCTTGTGACCGAGGCTGAGACGACGGTTCTCCTTGTCGATAGCGAGAACTTCTACCTCGATGTCGTTGCCCACTTGAGTGAACTCGCTGGGGTGCTTGATCTTCTTGGTCCAGCTGAGGTCGCTGATGTGGATGAGGCCGTCAACGCCTTCTTCGATTTCAACGAATACGCCGAAGTTGGTGAAGTTGCGCACGCGAGCGGTGTGGCG
>JBJEDD010000083.1:0-1888 GCA_051871715.1 Muribaculaceae bacterium
CTACTTTACTGAGGAATCATTTGACAAGCACTCGCTTATAGACTTATTTAATCGAAGACCACTTAATGATTCAAAATCGAAGTGCAAAATAATTTGATCTGAATCGTCTAATATTTTTTGGAGCCACAAGGCTTAATGGTGGATTGGAGACGGGGCTTCACCCCTCCCAGAGCCTCTCCCCAATCCACTATTAAGACTTATTTAATCGAAGATACGCTTTTTTTGTTGGTTGGTTTATTGTTTGTTTTCAGACAAAAGTTGTTCAATTTGCAGTCCCGCCAGTTGCCTGCTGTGGGTTCCTATGGGGAGGAGGCAGCTTGCCCGCGTTGCGGGCTTTTTTTATGGGGGATATGAGGAGAGCGCTACCCCACCCCGGGGTAGCGCTCTCTATTGGGGACTATGGTCTATAAACTATAAACCATAAACTATAAACTCTCTAAAATCACTTCACGAGGACCTTGGTGGCGGTGTTGCCCTGACGACGGATGTAGAGGCCGGGGGTGAGGTCGCCACGCACGGGCACGCCCTGGAGGTTGAAGTACTCGGCGGGAGCGTTGTCGATGGTGATGTCGCTGATGCCGCTGCCGTCGGAGAATTCAACAACGATCTTGGTGAAGCCTACGGTAGCGCCGCCATCGTTGGGGTTGGTGAGGGTTACGGAGTTGAGGTTGGGGATCGAGAGGTAGCCATCGGCAAAGGTGGTGCCTTCGGTGAAGGTGCACTTGCCAAGAGCGGTGGCGTAGGTGGATGTCTGAGTCTCGAAGGTGATGCCGGTGAGGGTATAGCCCTCAACTACGGTGAAGGTGGTCACAGAGTTCTTGTAGATGCGGTATGACCAAGCCTCGGAGGCTGATTGATAGTAGATGCGAGCGCCGTTGCCCGAAGCGGTGGTGCTGAGGCTTACGCCGTTGGCATAGAAGTCGAATTGAGCCTTCTCAACCTTGAAGTTGGAGCCGTCGGCGGTGCAGTCGTCGAGGGTGTATGCGGGGTCGAGAGTGGTGGGGTCGCTGAAGTCGAATGTAGCGGTGGTGCCTTCGATAGGAGCGACTTCCTTGATGGTGTAGGTTGCGGTAGCAACGTCGGAGTTCTCGAAGCCTTCCTTAACGGCGATAGCCTTGATGGTCACGTCGAATACCACGATGATGGGCTCGCTGTAAACTGTAGAGGTGGAGGTAGGCTCGGTGCCGTCGATGGTGTAGTGGATGGTAGCACCCTCGGTAGCGGTGGTGAGGGTGACGGTAGCGCCCTTGAGGACTTCACCTGAAGCGGGGCTGAACTCGGGAGCGGAGCAAACGTCCTTGCCGGAAGCGCTAACGACCTTGACGGGGAGGAGTTGAGCAACACCGTTGCGCACGCTTACCATAGCGTAGAGCATGAGGTTGGAGCCTTCGGGAACTTCAACTACGTCGTAGTAGGAGGCGTTGGCAAATTGGTTGTAGAGGACTACAGTGCCGGTAGCGTCGGTAACGTTGTAGTTGTTGGAGCCGGTTGATTCGATGGTCACGCTGGGGAGAACGACGAAGTTGCTGACGAGGTCAACGCTGATATCCTCAACTGCTACCTCGATGGGCTCAACAGCGGTGCCGGCGGTAGGAGTGCCGAACGATGAGGCTACGAGGTCCTTGAGCTGGAGGAGACCGTTGCTGTAGTTGACAGCGGTACCGGTGATACCTGCGGGGATAACGTCGCCGCTTGTGTATGCGGGGATTTCGGCGTCAGTGCCGTTGTAGGTGAGCATCGAGCCGGTGGCGTCGGTGATCCACATGTAGCGACCGTTCTTGTAAACGACGGTCACGGGAGCGTTGATGGTAACGTCGGGGGTACCAGCCTCGGTGCAGAGGACGAGAGCCTCGGCGATGTTGTTAACAACAGTGGGTTCGGGAGTGGG
>JBJEDD010000083.1:1988-3189 GCA_051871715.1 Muribaculaceae bacterium
TGCTAAAGAAAGTAAAAATTTTTTCATAACATTTTGATTATAAGTGAATAATTTAAGAATTTGTTAACGATTGACTTTGCGGATCAGGAGGACTTCGGTGGGGAAGTGGTCGCTGTATCCGTTGAGGTAAGAGCCGCCGGAGAATGTGCGTAGGGGGTAACCTTGGCGCGAGCCCTCGGTGTCGCGGAGGAAGTCGTGATTGTGGACAATTGCCTTGTGGAAGTGCCACAGGGCATCGCCGGTGTCATTGACGAGGTTGCCCGAGAGGATTATTTGGTCGAAGAGGTTCCAAGCGCTCTTGTAGGCGAGGGTGCCGATGCCGTCGTCGAGCATCTTCCAGAAGGGGTTGTAGAAGCCGTGCGGTGCGGCATCAGAGGCTTTGCGCTTTGCGCCGAGCACGCGGGCACATGACTTGTCCTGCGGGTCGTCATTGAGGTCGCCCATGATGATGACGCCAATCTCGGGGTTTACATTCCACAGCGAGTCGGCAATCTGGAGGCAGAGTGCAGCAGCGGCTTCGCGGTTGGGCGAAGATTGCTCCTGACCGCCCAGGCGCGAGGGCCAGTGGTTGACGATGACGGCGAGGGGCTGCCCCAAGAGACGCCCTACGACACACATTTGGTCGCGAGTGGCAAAGGGGACTGTGGTGAGGCGGTGGTTGGTGACATTTTCCACCTTGAAGTAGCGGGGGTTGTAGAGCAAGCCCACGTCGATGCCGCGGCGGTCGGGCGAGTCGTGGTGGCAAATCTGGAGGTTCCAGTCGCGGATTTCGGGCTGAGCGACGAGGTCCTCGAGGACAGTGCGATTCTCGACCTCGCTGACGCCGATGATGGCGGGACCATAGGGAGTGGTGCGTGTGGTGAGTGCGGCGATGGCAGTCGCCATGTTGTGCAATTTGTTGAAATATTTGCGAGTATCCCACTGATTTTTGCCCGAGGGAGTGTATTCGAGGTCGCGACCATCGGGGTTGTTGGGGATGGTATCAAACAGATTTTCAAGGTTATAGAATGCGATACCCGCTGCTTGGAGACCTTGAGCGCAGAGGGACGGCACGGAGGCGGCAAACAACAGAGCCGCGACGAGTAATTTCTTAAACATGGGTTCGATATCGGTTGTGTTTATGTATTACGGCTCAAAGATACAACTTTTTTTTGAGACCGCGACCATTTTCCCCATTAATTTTTCATTTCAGCCACAAAGG
>JBJEDD010000084.1:0-3166 GCA_051871715.1 Muribaculaceae bacterium
AACTGATTAAGGCATTTGGTGGAGTATCGGTCCGCGAGCACAGTGGTGTTGACTTATGCAAGCGCTACCTTGGAGTTGAGGCATGTCAAGTACTCGATCCTACACTGTTAATGTGTAGGGCGGATTATGTTAAACTATGCGAAAATGTAGAAACGCGCTCGCCTTTTGTATTTGCATATATTCTCGATGAGGACGAGGCAAAAGTATCAGAGATACAACGCTTTGCACAAAAGCACTCCCTACCCTATATCATCAAGAGTGCGGGTCCCAATGCCAGTCGCCACGACACAGTGGAGCAATGGCTGTCCTATTTCCGCGATGCTCGATATGTAATCACCGACTCGTTCCACGGCACTGTATTCTCAATCATATTCAACAAGGACTTTATGGTATATGGCAATCCTCAACGAGGTAATGATAGGTTTTATACCCTATTGACCTGTGCCCGGTTGGAGGACAGAATGAAGTCGTCGCTCCCTACAGAGTGGGCTCCAATCTATTGGGCTGAAGTGAATGAATCATTAGTGATGAAGAAAACAGAGTCATTGACTTGGTTAAAGAATCAATTGCAAGAATGAAATTTTCGATTATAATACCGCTATACAATAAGCAGAATTATATACGGCGCACTTTGGAGTCGGTGTTGTCGCAGACCTATGAGGACTATGAAGTAATCGTGGTCAATGATGGCTCTACCGACGATAGTCTGCAGGAGGTGCTGAAGGTGGCAGATCCACGAGTACGTGTAATTGACAAAGAGAATGGCGGAGTGTCCTCGGCACGCAATCGCGGTATACAAGAGGCGCATAATGATTGGATTAGTTTCTTGGACGCTGATGATATAATGTACCCCAATTGTCTGGAGGAATACCGACGCTTGCACGAAGAGTTCCCCGACATCATGGTGTTGTGTGGTGCAATGGATTTAAATATCCGAAAATATCCAAGCCAAGAGCGGAGATATGTCGTGGCAAACTACTATAAGGCTTATGTTTATTCAGAGATGAGGACAGGTATAGCTTTAGCTTGTACCGGTTGCATTTGTATCAACAAGAAATGCCTTGACGATGTAGGTGTGTTTAATACACAATATACTCATGGCGAAGACCTGAATCTATGGGATAGGTTGCAAGCCAAATACCGGTTCGCAAAGACTGAGGTAGCGGTAGCCTACTACGACATGGGCGCCGAAAACCGCTCGGATATGGCTAATATCAATCCGAAGAAGCATTTTTTGCCTAATATATTCACACGACGCCCATCGCCGATGGCTCCTCTATATCTGCATCTGCTTTATGGCGAACGGGAGTTTTACAATATCTTGGCAGAAAAAACCAAAGTACGCAAAATGCGTCGACTGTTACGCAATATTGACAATGTGCTACTCTTTGTGGTGGTAAAGAGCATGATGCGCATGGGCATCATAACCTGTAGAGGCGAAGCATGATAAGCAAAAAAAGTATATTAGGAGGCTTCTTTGCATTTATCTTAGCGCCATTTATCAGCGCGATATATGCAATAATGCGACCGGGTGAGAAATGGACATACCTGGTGTTGGCAGGCTTCACTGCCCTATATGGTTTCTTTGCCATAGTGCCCGAGGCATCCGACTTCTATAGGTATCTACACACCTTAGACACATTCTCATGGAGCGATGCGAGCGACTACGGCGTAGATCGATACGTATTTTATGTTACAGGCATTGTGAGCCTGTTTACACGCGATGGGCATGTGCTGATGGCGGTCTTTGGCTTTATTTATGGCTTGCTATTTGCGTTTTCGCTACAGTTTTTCAGTGACCGACGTGATATGCCATGGTGGTTATACAGTTTTTTCTTACTATTGTATGCCAACTTTTTGAATCTCAACGGCTTGGGCGGTGTTCGTTTCTATACGGCGTCTTTTCTTTACTTCATTGGAGTATATGGATTGATCACCAAGCCCGATTTGCGTTCACTCGTGTTACTGGCGCTCATCCCATTTGTGCATTTCTCTTTTATCGTTTACATAGGCATATTTTGCGTCTACTATTTACTCAAAAAACATAGCAACACAATTTTAATCATTTTTATATTGTCATTCATCTTGAATATTGCCGATGTAGGTTCACTACTGACGCAATATTCAACGATGTTTGGCGATGATATTGCCGACCGTGGCAACGCATACATCAATTCAAATCTTGAAGATATGAAGAAAGCATATCAAGGTGCTTTTTGGACACAAATTGGTATGTACTTCAGATACTGCTCCTACGCGGCATTAGTGTTGATATACTTCCATGCCAAGAAATATCATAAGAAATATAATCAAGAGAGCGTGACCGCTCATATGTTCTTGTTTTGCTTGGTTCTTGGAACATTTGGTAATATCTTTGATCCGGTACCTCACTTGGGTATCCGCACACAGAATCTATACTCGGCGATGCTCATATTGCCGCTATTCCGCTACTGCCGTGATTATTGGCACACGCATAGCGCACTGCTAAAATTAGCGGTTTTCACAATAGGAATTGGCGGGTTGCTCAAGATACTTGTTGTAGTACGCACTGTGGCAGATTTTATGCCGATATCCCTCGTGTGTTGCCCATTGCCATTTGTTAACATATCCGACACAACGGTTTACACCCTACTTGGATTATGATGCATAAATTAAAACATTCATTAGGTTGCAACCTCATCAATATGAGAGGGTGGCGCACTAATAGGAAGATTGTGGTCATCGAGTCGGACGATTGGGGCACGCTGAGGACTCCAAATAAAGATGTCTATAACGCACTCTCTTCAAAATATGCCGATAGTATGTTTGCCAACACATACGACCGAGTAGATAACCTTGCAAACCAAGAAGACCTCGAGGCTTTGTTTGATACCTTGACGAGTGTAACCGACTCCAATGGCCGACACGCTGTGCTCACAGCCAATACTATCGTAGGAAATCCCGACTTTGAGAAAATCAGAGAATCGGGTTATAGTGAGTACTCATGGGAGCCTTTTACCGAGACTTTACAACGCTATCCAACACACCAAGGTACATTTGAATACTGGAGACAGGGAATTGAGCAAGGCATCTTTGTGCCGCAGTTTCATGGGCGTGAGCATCTCAATGTATGTTGCTGGCTCAACCTCCTCAGGGAGGATTATCCCGGAATGCGTGAGGCTTTCAT
>JBJEDD010000085.1:0-12463 GCA_051871715.1 Muribaculaceae bacterium
CTATGTGGGTCAATGACGAGCAACCGCTGAAGATTTATGACGGTAGGGAAGTGATACCCGCCGGCAGTTTTACCGAGGTCAGCGACGTACAGTTTTGGAACAAATATGAGCCTAATGAAGTAATCTTGTCACTCAACTCCATCGACTCCAATCCGGTACAGTTAGCAAATGTATATTTCTCGATGCTTGTAATCGGGGCTTCGATTGTTATGGATGTCAAGCCGGTAGCATAGTAGAAGGCATATTCATCTATTGCCGTTACTGCAAATTCCAATCCTTGGTAAACGACTTTTTCAGGAACAACAATATCGCCACTATATCCGGCATTTGCAGTTTTTATAGTCGTTGTAGACTCTGCGCCTGATACACGGCAGTGGGTAGCCATCACTGTCAGCGCGCCCTCATCCATTGATGTTACTTGGTAGGTAACACCGTTGACAGGGAATATATCGCCGACATTAACCGGGATGGTATGTTCAGTGAAATTGGCAAAATTTGACCATCCGGTGGCTGATTTATAGGTAGCAGTGTAGCCGGTAGGGACTACCAATGTGGCTTCGTTTGCGGCTGTGCCGAATGTCTCATCGGTAATCTCAAGCGGGTACACGGTATGGACTTTCACCTCGGTGAGCGCACAACAATCTTTAAATGCCTCTTCTCCTATAGTAGTGATTTCGAGGGGGATATCTACACTCGCTATGGCTGTTCCGGCATATGTGCGGTCGCCGATACTTGTCGTCCCCTCGGGCAGCAGAAATGTAGTAAGCGATGTGCAACCGTCAAAGGCTCCTTCGCCCACTTTCTTCACCTTATTCTCTCCGCCGAATGTAATCGTCTGCAACGACTTAGACCCCTTAAATGTCAATGGTCTTATCTCTGTAATTGACGAGGGAAGACACACTGTCGTCGCTTCTGAATCGACAAATGCTGACACCCTCACACCCTCTACAGTATATGTTATTCCTTCGTCTACAAAGGTCGTAGGCACCACTATGTCGCCCGCATATGTTCCGGTCGCTTCATTTGCCTCGGCGAGCAGCACTGTCTTTGTGCTACCGTTTTTCAATACGTAATGCAAGCCGTTGTTCACAATATCCGTCTTATAGCCGTCGGGGATCGGTGGAGCGGCCTCAAATGGTTTCCATGCGTGGGTTGCCATACCGACATTGAAATTCCAGCCATCCCAGCAGCCATCAGTAAGCACTCGTCCCGAAGCGCCCCAGCCGGAATAGGAGAACTTGGAGGCTTGGTCACTCTTAACCCAATACGACCAATACGACTTATACCATCCGGCACCCCATCGGTCATATTTATCACGAGCCACCCAGTCGTCATAGTCATAGTCTATCGAACTACTCTCGCCCGGCACATAGCCGCGTGGGTGTATGAATAAGCCACCCTCCGACTCATACCACTCGCCAAAACGATCTGTAAGCGCGATATTACCTTCAATATCGATATCCCAGCCTATACCATCTATGGTATAACCGCCATTAGGGTCGGTCGGTGATGACACATTTGTGTACTGGATCAACCCATACAACTGGGGATTGGCTGATACAATGGCACGGAACATATCTGCGCCGGTAGCATCACCATCCCAGCGGTAACCGAACACCAATGCTGATGTTTCATCGTCATCATTCCACTGTATGACCATCGCTGCACGGTTGGATCCTTCTCCCGCCCAACTTTGTATCATATCCATTGTGAAACTGCCATCGCCCGGCATATCCGCCGGTTCTTCGTAGGCTAACGGAGCCTCTGCTCCTGCATTTGGAGTGTAAAACACCCCCTGCACCTTTTGAGGAACACTTCCCGCGGCTGTAACGCATAGTACCGCCAGTGTACTCAAAAGGCCCGTAATTAATCTTTTCATGGGCTTTTAATATTTAGTTAATAATCTTATCTATAGGCTCTTATATTGTTTTTAATTTGTAATTCACTATCTATATGCAAATCGGCAGCCCGGGTAATCTCAGTGGATGTCTCTCCTATCCACCCACAGTATTGATTCTCCCCGGTATATACCCTCACAAAATCTATACCCGGCAAGTTCACCGGCATCCCATACTCATTCACCGCCCACGATATATCGTAGGAGCACAACTCAGCCTCGTCATTGGGATGATTATCGGCATATCCCCACGCAAATGCGTTCTGGAAATAGTAGGTACCTCGCCCCGAGATGTCTATCGCATTATCGGGCAAGCGTGTTCCTCGCAATATTATTTCATCCGCTTCAACCCAATACGGGTAATAATCCTGCGAGTGAAAGGTATTCTTGGGCATATAGCCCTGCACGCCTTGATTGTCCTTCCACGCGATGTAATACTTATCGGTGATGCACGCAGCGGCATCCTTCACCACCTCACGCTGTGGGTCGGGACGGTAGTATGTTATCTCATAATTGTGTATTGTCGCCGGATTGCTATACTCACTCCCGGCAATCTCATACCATGGGTCGTCGGGCAAGCCGTTGCAATTTACATCGAGGCTCACCATCACCACGCCCGGTTCCGAAGACCCTCCGACCATATCTGTGTGGCTCGCATCATAAAATGAGTTGCCCCATATGCGAAAGTCCTTCTCTCCGGCTCGATTTATCACAGTGTGGTCAAACCCGAAAGTGATATATCCGCCGAAGCCTCCCAACGATACCAGTACGTCGTTAGTTCCTGATAGTGATTCGGTGCACTTGCGCAACATATCCGCATAAGTGTCGCCTTCCTCATACTGTGGCATGGTATTGATGAATTGCCCCGGAGCAGGACAATACTCATACACCGCCTCTATATATGGGCTATACTCGACCTCCTCGTGCACTACATATACCTCAAACTCATGATGATAAGGCGTCGCAGAGTCTATAATATCAAGGCTCAGGCTGTACACGCCCTCCTGTGCCGCCATAAATATGTAATCACGCGCTGTCGACACCTCCGCGCCATCCACTTTCCAACTATATGACGCACCGGTAAGAGCCGGATGTAGTGGCAACTTGCTCATTCGAGATATATAATACACCTCATCTATACCCAAATTGACCATAGGTATCTCGTCTGTGCAGGCAAGCATCAGCAGTGATAATATGCAGTATATCAATCGTTTCATCTCTCCATCAAGAATGCCATATGTGCCGGAATATCGCCGGTGCGTACACTCCACTTGCATCGTCCTTGTCGGTCAAAGCAATACAAAGTGCCGCTACTTACATAATTCTTGGCATCTGTCACAAATATATCACCGGTGACCGGATGCACCGCGATGCCGTAGGGGATTGTGATTTGCTGCTCGGTACCGTCGCTGATGAAATTGGTGGAAATCACCTCATGCGTGCGCACATCTATTATGCCATACGATATAGTGTTGCGCTGCGTGTAATTGTTCCACTCGGTAGCATAAAAAAACAGCGAGTCGCCCTTGATAGCCATATTAGAGCATGCCACGTCAATAGTATCAATGACTTGCATTTCATTGTAACCGGCACGCTTACCCAAAACATACAGGCGCGAGGGGCGCTCGCCATAATCACCTCGCGAACTCACCCACAATTGCTTGTAGGCATCACGCTTAACACGATGTAGATTTATATCCACATCTATCTGTCGCACTTGCTTGAAGTCTACCATCTGTATCACTGAGACGGTGCGGTCGTAGTCGGGGGCACGATAGCCGCCCGAATTGGCGACATACATATAGTCATCAACAATCTCCATCTCCTCGGGCTGATAACCAACTGTCACCTTGCGTGTTATCTCCAGCGTAGCGGTATCCACCTCAAAGACAGCGCCGCGTGGCGCCTCCGGATCAATCAACACCGGTCCCACATAGGCACTTACATATGCCTTGCCACGATGAAATCGCACATAACGGCAATTCGGTATATCCACTTGAGCGATACGCACTCCGCTATATGCATCAAGGACTTCTACCTTGTGCGAGCAATTAACCACCACATACATCTTGCTACCATATATGCCTATATCGTTACCAACATCCCCTAATTCCTTGATAACATTAGGATTGCGCTCCGAGTAAAAATTTCGAGCATACAAGCCTGTGTGGTAGTCGTAATAGTCGAGTGTGCATTTATTAGAGCCCATATTGCCCTCATTGAGCAGATATATTCCTCGCACTCCCGTACCGTATTGTTCATCGCCCACAATATCAAACTCCGTCGGCACCACGAGTTCGTCATCTCGACAACTCGTGGCGACCATCAGGAGTGGCAGAAAAATATTAAAAAATATCCGTTTCATATTTCTGCTCTTAACGTAAGACGAAAATTTCGCTTAGGCATTGGGTAATTGAGAATTACATCGTAATCCTGACTCAGCAGATTGTTCACCTCAAGCAACACGCGCATATTGACACGCCCTACTCGCAGGTCGCGCGAGAGCGACACATCCGAGGTATACCACGGCTGAGTATAGTTGTAGCGTATATTTTCTTGCTGATTGTAGCGGCTACCCACATATATATAACTGTAGTTGAGCGCCCACTGATGCCACTGCACATTCACCACTGCCGAGCCCGAGTGGTGCGGTATATACGGTATCTGGTCTCGATAATAGTTATCGGCAGGATTGGTCACATCTACGGCTCGCTGGTAAGTATACTGTCCACGGACAGTCACAAAAACTTGTTCAAAAGGCTCAATGGTGGCTTGAGCGGATACATCAATGCCTCGAATATCCACCTTGCCCAAGTTGAGCATCGTCCATCTGAACTGTTGCCCCTTGGGATAGGCAACTATCTTATTTGTGACCTTATTGTAATAAGCATCGACACTCAGGCGCAAGTGACTGAGCAAGCCCGCAAATCGCTTATCAAGGAGCAGTCCCACATTATACTGAGTGACTCGCTCCGGCTCAAGTCGCGAGTTACCCATATCGGCATAATAAAGGTCGTTGAACGTGGGCATACGGAACGACCGCTTGTAGAACGCCCTTATAGTCAATTCATTAAGCCGATTGAGCGGCGCCACACTTGCCAGCACTGCCGGGGTCAGCGCATGCTTGTCGGCAGGCGCTTCCTTTCCTTCAAGACGGTCATGCACAAACGTGCCCAACAACGACGCCTGCATCTTGAAGCGCTCAGTATCCACCGAGGTGGCTATCGACAACATATCGGTGAGGCGCGTCGGACGCGCAAAATCATACATATCTGCACGCAAGTCATTCCACTGAAAATCATTAGCCACGGCGACACTCCACCAAGATGTCAGCGCATACTGGTTGGCTGTTGACACATACAACTCACGTTGCCGATACAAATTGTCAATCTTGACCTGCTTGTCGTCATTATTGACATAGTGAGTACGATAGAACGCATATTTGATATTATTCAACGTAGCAAATCGCCCTACTCCATAGGTGAAACTACCCTGGATAAACGAGTTGGTATCCCATATACGCTCGCCACGTCGCCACACATTGTTCACTATAGCACCGGGGACACCTCGTTCCGAGTTGTAATTATAAGCCTTGATATGCCACTCGCCACCGTTTACAGTACCGTTGACACCCATCTCGAGGCGTGTGGCATTGATATCGCCATTCTGTCGCACTGCCGTAGTATCGTATGCCAACTCACCCGCAGGATTCACTCGACGGTATCTGAATTTATATTTACCCGAGGAGTTGACCCACTCGGCACTTAACGAGGCATTGACTCGCTCGCCCAGTTTCAACTCGACCAATGCCGACGGATTGATAAGGTCAAAAGAGCCTGTGCGCATCGTCACCCTGGCATGATAGGTCTCACCGGGAGCAAACTGCGGCACTCGTGTGCGCAGGTAGATGGTTCCGGCGTTGCCAAAGTCCTTTGCCGGCTGTAAGATACGGCTTTTCTGCCCGTTATACAACGATATTTCCTCTATGTTATCAAGTGAGAATTGTCCGAGGTCTATTTGACCGTTCTGTGCATTTCCCAATTCAACTCCATCATACACCACACCGGTGTGATTGGTGCCCATCGAGCGAATGTTGATGGTCTTGATACCACCAACACCACCATAGTCCTTCACTTGCACTCCGGCAAAGTACCTCAAAGCATCAGCAACGCTATTGCTATTCAGCCGCTGCAGCTGCTCGCCACTGAGGCTTTGCGCCGGAATAATTTCCGGTGGTCGTCGCGTTGCCGTGACCGACACTTCGCGCAAATGAAGTGTATCCTTGGACTCTGCCATCGCCGAGCCGGCGCATACTGCCATGAGTCCCACTATTGACAATAGTCTATATGTCATTCCTATTCGTTAGATATTAAAAAACGCCGTTAATACCACTATTGGCACAACGACGATTATATCATAGGGACACATATACATAGCGCCACCGACGCTATTGAGAATAGTGACAATCCTGCTCATAATCCCGTGAGCCAATTGAATTATGTCTACGGAATGGCAGGTCTTCTGGCTTATCCCGGCTCAATCGCCCCTTCCCAATTCTCAGCAGAATCAGTGGTTTATGGCGATGGCTATTGCTCGCCCAAAGGCGAGCGGGAATTACAGCAGCGGGTACTGTCGAGGATTTTCACCTCGTTCCCTATTAATGCTTTGGTGCCGACTCTTCGGCAGCAACCAATTCCGCCACAAAGGTAAGCCTTATTTTTGAATTATCAAAAAAAATTTATAAAAGGGGTAAAAAAAGACTGCCGCAGGGCGGGAGCGATGCGGCAGTCTCGGGAGAGTATGGAATATCAAAAGCGGTTACTGTTGCAACTTGAATGAGATGGGGAGAGTGTAAGTAACCTTCACGGGCTGACCATTGTTACGGCCGGGCTGCCATGTGGGCATTGACTTCACGAGACGTACAGCCTCCTTGTCGAGTGCCGGGTGACGACCACGAGCGACCTTAACATTAACGATTGAGCCATCCTTGGCGACGTCGAATTGTACAACCACACGACCCTGTACACCTTCTTCGGATGCCTGAGCGGGATAGTTGATGTGGTCGCCGAGCCACTTGTACATTGCAGCCTCACCACCGGGGAACTCGGGCTTCTGTTCTACCATAGCCATGGTATAAACCTTCTCGGGCTCGGGTGCTGCAGGTGCTTCTGCAATAATGGTTTCACGGATTGACTGCTTGTTCTGGTCATTGACACCGTCGGTAACGTCGACGGCACCTGCCATTGCTTCGTTCTCAGTAATTTCTTCCTGAGTCTTTACTTCCTTGGATTGGTCGAAGTCCTCATCATTTACGACGAGGGTTTCGGTTACACGTTGCTCGTTGGCTACTTCTTCGGGGGGAGCGATCTCTTCTTCAGGTTCCTGATAGATGATTTCGTCTTCCTCTTCCTCCATATCCTCATCTTGAGAGTCGAGGGTAGCGATTTCTTGCTCGGTAGCGACATCGGCGCCTTCCTCTTCACCGCGTGAGAACACGCCGGAGATGCTGAGGATAAGCAAGCCCAAGATTACTGCCAAAGCAGCGAGCACAATGAGTACGGCACGATTGTGGCGAGCGGGAGATTGGTTGCGCAATACATATGCACCAAATTCCTTGTTCTTGCCTTCAAAGACTATATCGCACCACTCTTTTGATGAAAGATCAACATCTTTTGCCATTGTCTGTAACGGTTTAAACGGTTAATAAATCATTACTTAACGCACTGTGGGACGAATAATCTGTACGCCGTTAACTTGCTCGTAGTGACGGAGCAACAGTGTATCTACGCGGTTGGGGAGCTCGATTGAGTAACGCGAGATTTGGTTAATCTGCATCTCATCGAGGGCATTGATAAGGCCTTCGTAGGTGGTGTTAGGACCGGGTTTGATCACAACTACGGGACGAGTCTTCATAGAGTCGGCTGCGTTCTCCTTAGCGAGTTTATCAAACTCTTCCTTAGAGATTTCCTTATTCTTCCAGCGAGTCTTGAGGATGTCATATTGTTCCATGACTTGCTCATTTTTCTTGCGGAGAATTCTACGGATGCCTTGGGGTTCACGGTTCTGGTTACCGATGAATTGTTCGTGACGGAGATAGTTGTTGGTCTGGAACAAAGTATCGGCGATACCTTCATAATAATAGATGTGGTGAACAGTCTTGCCTGTCTCAAGGTCGACTTTGGGCTTGTTGCCGTCATACTCGGTGTCGAGGATGAGGGTAATAGCCTCTGAAGCCTTAGCTTGAGACATCTGCTCCTTCTTCACTTCTTCGTTGGTAGGCAATGCAATCTGCAGGGTCTGCGATTTGATCATTGTTGTACAAAGCATGAAGAAGGTAATCAGAAGCATGTTCATATCGACCATGGGGGTAAAGTCCACATGGATCTGCATCTTCTTCTGGGCGCCTTTCTTTTTCTTACCGCCCTTGTCGGATTGTTCTATTTGAGCCATAATGGGTTTACCTTTTATTGAGTGGGTTCATCTTCTGATTTAAGAGCAGTCATAAGACTGAACTTGTTGAGCTTCATGGTCTGGAGGTTGTCAAAGACTTGCTGGACGACGGTGAATGGGGTGTCCTTGTCAGCCTTGACAGCAATACCCTTGCCTTGACGCATGAGTGCTGCATAGAGGTTCTGTACCTGGCGGGCTTCCTCGGGAGTGAGACCAACGCACTGTTCGTTGTTGATGCGCTGAGCCACATTGTAGATGGCTTTCAACCACACCTGGAAGTCGTTGAGACGACCGTCGCGGTTTTTATTGCCATCGATTGGAATACCCACACGAGGATCTACCATGTTGCCGAGGAACTTGTCACGGTCGGTAATGCTCAAGCCCAACATATATTTGAGCTCGGAGAACGGACAACCGAACATGTTGATCTTGCCAAATTCGGCAACCTCGCCTGTTGTGAGTTCTACGGGGTTGTTCTTGTGCTGGTCGTTGTAGATGGAGACAGCCTCCTGGAGCATCATAATGCGCACCTTTTCGCTTGAGAGCGTGGAGTCCTCACCACCGGTGAACGAGATGAAGAGTTTACCTTCGGCAGCAGCGGGGTCCTCCAACTTGCCCGACTTGTCGGCAGAAGAAACGAGGATTGTCACCAAGTCAAATGTGGGGACTTTTTCCTCTGATACCGACGACGGGGTATATACGATGGTGGGCTCTTTCTGCAAGAAGGTCGAAGTCAACATGAAGAAAGTAAGCAAAAGAACAGTCACGTCACTCATCGCGGTCATATCGATGAGCGTACTCTTTCTTTTAATTTTTACTTTTCCCATATTTACCTGTTATTTAAAGAATTGTGTCTTGAAAAGAGGGTAAACCGGGATTAGTGTGTAGCGGCGAATGTCTGAACGATTGAGAAGCCGATTTCGTCGATAGCGTAAGTGAGGTTATCGATCTTGTTGGTATAGAAGTTATACGAGATAACGGCGAAGGCACCGGTAGCGATACCGAAGGCGGTATTGATAAGTGCCTCAGAAATACCGGTTGACAACTCGGTCGAGTCAGGAGCACCAGATTGAGCAAGAGCCTGGAATGACTTGATCATACCCATTACAGTACCGAGAAGACCGACGAGAGTACCGAGGGTAGTCAGGGTAGCAACGATGGGGAGGTTCTGCTGCAGAGCGGGCATCTCGAGGGCAGTAGCCTCTTCAACGACCTTCTGGAGGTTGGCAATCTTCTGCTCTTTGGTCAGGATGGTGTTGGTGTCCATTTCCTTGTAGCTAACGAGAGCTGCAGAAACGACAGCGGCAACAGAGCCTTGCTGCTTCTTGCAGAGAGCTTGAGCACCCTCGATGTCGTTCTTAACCAAGCAAGCCTTAACGGCGGCAACGAACTTGCTGATGTTGCCTTTACCCTTGGCAGAGTTCAAAGCGAACCAACGCTCGATCGAGATAACGATAACAGTGAGGAACAAGGTTTGAAGAATAGGCACGATGAAACCGCCCTTGTAGATTGTGCCCCACAAATCCTTGGGGTGACCATCTTCAAAGTGCATTTCGTTACCGAACCAGAAAATAAACAACAAAACGCACACAACGGCGCATGCAAGGATTACCCAAGAGGCATTCTTGATACCGGGGGCATTTGTTTTCTTCGCGGGTTTGTTCTTAGCGGCAGGCTTGCCGATAGGAGCGGTAGGCTTTTGAGCTTCCATTGTTAATAATACTTTTAGGTGATTTATTAATTGGTATAAATTAAAAAATTAAATAATTTCACGATTTAGGGTATACCGACGGGCGGCAGTTTTTTCATGGGACCGTTCAACATCTGCTCTCGGGCTTACTGAGTCGCTACTCATGCCTCAGTCCATTATTCAGCTTCTACTTTTCATCACGCAAATTTAAGCCATATTTTCTAACTTGCAAAACATTTATCCACTTTTTTTACCTCAAATCGTCGTTTTATCATTTTTTATAATTTTCATTTTTCATTTTTGCGAAGTTTTTGGTCAAAAGTGCAAAAGTTTTAGTACTTTTGCGTTTTGAACATAATCACACTCTGAGAATATGGAAGAAGGCTTTATCCGCGTAGCCGCCGGATGCCCCCGTGTGGAGGTGGCATCTCCCGCCGACAATATACAGCACATCACCACTGTCATCAACAAGGCAATGATTGAGGGCGCCGACATCCTGGTCACCCCCGAGATGAGCATCACCGCATACACTTGTGGCGACTTGTTCCACAATCGCAGCCTACTCACTGCCGCCAACGAGGCGCTCGCCACCCTACTCTCCGGCTGGAACCCGGCAGCGCCACTGACGTTTGTCGGTATGCCCGTCGAGCGCGACGGCTGCCTGTACAACTGCGCCATCGCCATTGATGCCGGCAAGGTAGTTGCTGTCATCCCCAAGACTTTCTTACCCTCGTACAACGAGTTCTACGAGAAACGCTGGTTTGCCCCGGCACCCGAAGCCGCCGGGCTCACAGTCAACATCGCCGGTGAGGAGGTCCCCTTCGGCACCGACATTATATTAAATAAGAGCGGTATCAAGGTGGGTGTGGAGTTGTGCGAAGACCTGTGGGCTCCTGTGCCGCCGAGTTGCCACGCCGCCCTCGCCGGCGCACAAGTCATCGTCAACCTCTCGGCAAGCGACGACATCGTGGGCAAACGCACCTACCTCGAGTCGCTGTTGCGCCAGCAATCGGCTCGCTGCATCTGTGGATATATCTATGCCTCAGCCGGCTACGGCGAGTCATCGACCGACCTCACCTTCCTCGGCAAGGCTTATGTGTGCGAGAATGGCAAACTCACCGGCGGGCTCATGCAGCCCGATGACATCCTGCTCTACGACATCGACATCATGGCTATCGACCGCGACCGCATGCACCTGCGCACCTTCGGCGACTGCGCATCTCGCCTCGGCGGTCAGGCGATGCGCATCGTCACCTGCAGCCCCGGCTCGACTGTTGCCTCCGGGTTGCTCCGCGATGTCGACCCCCACCCCTTCGTTCCCAACGACCCTGCTCACCTCGCCGAGCGCTGCGAGGACATCCTCGCCATACAGAGTGCCGGACTGCGCAAGCGCCTCGATGTCACCCGTTGCAAGCACCTCGTGGTGGGCATCTCGGGTGGATTGGACTCAACCCTCGCCCTCCTGGTGGCTGTGCGCGCCTTCGACGAGGCAGGACTTGACCGCAGTGGTATCGTCGGTGTCACCATGCCCGGTTTCGGCACCACCGACCGCACCCACGACAATGCCGTCACCCTTATGCAAGCCCTCGGCATTACCATCCGCGAAGTTTCCATTGCCGCCGCCGTCAATCAGCACTTCAGTGACATCGGGCACGACCCCGCCGTGCACGACGTCACTTACGAAAACTCGCAAGCTCGCGAGCGCACCCAGATACTCATGGATATCGCCAACCAATGCGGCGGCATGGTGCTGGGCACCGGCGACCTCTCGGAATTGGCGCTCGGCTGGGCTACATACAACGGCGACCACATGTCGATGTATGGCGTCAATGCCGGCGTGCCCAAGACCCTGGTCAAGCACCTGGTGCGCTACTATGCCGGCACTGCCGACGACATCGTGGCAACAACGCTCCACGACATCATCGACACCCCTATCTCGCCCGAGTTGATTCCCGCCGACGAGCAAGGCAATATCACACAAAAGACCGAAGACCTCGTGGGACCCTACGAGTTGCATGACTTCTACCTATATTATATGTTGCGCCACGGCTATGGTCCGCGTCGCATCTACACCCTCGCACGCAAGGCTTTTGTCGGAGCATACGACGACGCTACCATTCTCAAGTGGCTACGCATATTCTTCCGGCGCTTTTTCAACCAGCAATTCAAGCGCTCGTGCCTCCCCGATGGTCCCAAGGTGGGCAGTGTCACCCTCTCGCCACGTGGCGACTGGCGCATGCCATCCGATGCCTGCGCCACACTCTGGCTCAAAGAATGTGACGACCTGAAGTGAACTTTTTCTCTCCTCGATTGTTGTAGATATGAGTAAACGCAAAAAGCACTAACAAAAAGCATAATGTGATGAATAGAAATGAGGGTGTATCAAAATTAAGTTATTTGGTACATCCTTTCTTTATATGTCACAT
>JBJEDD010000086.1:0-3156 GCA_051871715.1 Muribaculaceae bacterium
TGTGGTGTAGAACTCGCCGGTGCGTGTGATGACCAATATCTGGTCGTCGCCGACAAATTCGCCGATGAACTCACCGCGCCCGTCGGTGTTGAGGCGGAGCACATCGGGGTCAAACCACACTTGCAAGCCTCCCAGGGTCGACACACCGTGGCCCTTGAGCGATATGCGCTGCACATCGTTGCGAGTCACCAAGTTGCCCTTGGAGCCACGCCCCTTGATGGCGAGGTTGGCAAAGTCTACATCGATTTGCAATTTCTTGAGCCCGCGACGCGGCTTCAATACCACTTTCACCATCTCGGCTTCGCCGTTGGGATTGGCTGTGAACCACATCACCTTGCTGCCCGGCTCGCCGCCGGTGAGGTTGTACTCGCGGTCGCGCGTCAAGCCCGTGGCATGGAAGCGCTTCATCATATATGCCCCGTCGCGCCCGTCGCGATAGATGACGTTGTAGGTAGTGCGCTCGTCCTTAGCCTTGAACACATTGAGATAGATAACTCCCTTATCCACAAAGAGTTTTTCCTGCACCTTCACTATCTTGTAGCGCCCGTCGCGGTAGAAGAGGATGATATCGTCGATATCCGAGCAGTTGCACACAAACTCGTCCTTCTTGAGCCCGGTGCCGATGAAGCCCTCGGCGCGATTGATGTATAATTTCTCATTCGCCTCGGCTACGGTGGCGGCATGGATGCTGTCGAAACCACGCACCACGGTGTGGCGTGGGTAATTCTCGCCGTATTTCTCCTTGAGTCGCTTGAACCAGTCGATGGTATACGGGATGATATTGTCGAGTTGCTGCTGGGTGTGGCTGATATTCTCGTTGAGATTGGCGATGTGGCGGTCGGCATCGTCGCTGTTGAAGCGGAAGATGCGCTTCATCTTGATCTCGAACAGGCGCACAATGTCGTCGCGAGTGAGGTCGCGGATGAATGTGGGCTTGAACGGCTCAAGGCGGCTCTCCACATGGGCGATGGCTGCATCGAGGTTGGGAGCATTCTTGTATTCCTTGTCCTCGTAGATGCGCTCCTCGATGAATATACGCTCCAGGGAGGCGTAGAAGAGGTCCTCGCGCAACTCATCGAGTTGTATCTGCAACTCGCGTCGCAGGATGTTGACGGTGCGGTCGGTACTGCGGCGCAACACGTCGCTCACACCGAGGAACACCGGCTTGTCGCCGTCGATGACACAGCAGTTGGGCGAGATATTTATCTCGCAATCGGTGAAGGCATACAAGGCATCGATTGCCTTGTCGGAGGATGTGCCCGGCAGCAAGTGCACGATGATGCGTGCCTCGCGTGCGGTGTTGTCATCGACGCGGCGTATCTTGATTTTGCCTTTCTCAAATGCCTTGATGATTGACTCGATGACTGTGCCGGTGGTGCGCCCGAATGGTATCTGGGTGATTGCCAGGGTGCGCGAGTCCACTTTCTCTATTTTGGCGCGCACTTTGAGCGCACCGCCGCGGCGACCGTCGTTGTAGCGCGACACGTCGATGTATCCGCCGGTCACAAAGTCGGGCAGCAACGTGAATTCCTCGCCGCGCAGGTGGGCGATGCACCCGTCGATGATTTCGTTGAAATTGTGGGGCAAAATCTTTGATGACAAGCCCACAGCGATGCCCTCGGCACCTTGTGCAAGCAACAAGGGAAACTTCGACGGTAGGGTCACCGGCTCTTTCTTGCGCCCGTCGTAACTCCATGTCCAGTCGGTCACCTTGGGATTGTAGAGCGTATCCAGGGCAAACTGCGACAGGCGCGCCTCGATGTAACGGCCGGCGGCGGCTGATGCTCCCGTGAGGATATTACCCCAGTTACCCTGCGTCTCCACGAGCAATTCCTTCTGTCCCAACTGCACCAATGCATCGTTGATTGAGGCATCACCGTGCGGGTGATATTGCATGGTGTTGCCCACAATGTTGGCGACCTTGTTGAAGCGACGGTCGTCCAAGGTCTTCATCGAGTGGAGAATACGTCGCTGAACAGGCTTGAGACCATCCTCGATATTGGGGACGGCACGCTCCAAAATTACATACGAGGCATAGTCGAGAAACCACGTCTGGAACATGCCGCGCAGGTGGTGCTTGACCACGTCGTCGGCTGAGGTAAACGGCTTGATGCCGTGATGTGTCGTCGGCACCTCATCGGCGCTCTGCTCCTCGGGGATTTCTACTTCTTCAGGGTCGGTGGGATTATATTCGTCGCTCATGGATTTTCTTATTTAGGCTTAGTTGCAAAGGTACAAATTTTTTTGCAACGCACCAAATTTTCAAAAATAAAATTCTTGTTTTTTTGCGCAAAAAACAAGAATTTTTTACTACCTTTGCACATTAAATTAATTCATATATGGTCATAAGAGAAAAGGTCAAAGAGGAAATCGATCGAATGCCGGAGAATGTTGTGTTTTCGGCATCGGATATTGATGTACCCCGACAATATCGCTCCGCACTTGTCAAAGCCCTTAATCAGTTTGAATATGCAGGTACAATAAAGAGGGTATCAAAAGGGCGCTATTACAAACCTCGTATATCGCGATTTGGGGTACTTCCTCCATCGGAAAAGGAAATTGTTAAAGATTTCCTGGAAAAAGACGGAGAAACAATTGGTTATATTACCGGGACCAGGGCTTTCGCTGCAATGGCATTGACTACACAAGTGTCATCAGTCATTATGATTGGCACTAATTTATCACGTCGTCCGTTAGCAAGAGGGCAATACAAAATCATTTTTTTGCTTCAACCCAACCGAATAGCTAAAAAGGATATTCCGCTGTTAGTTATTTTGGATGCATTACGATTGATAAAAGAGATTCCCGGCTCAACACCGCAGGAGGCGATTACGCAAATTTCTATATGGATAAAAAAGTTATCAGATAAGGACTGTAAACGGTTATTAAAGCTTTGTATGGCTTATAAACCATATGTTAGGGCTCAACTGGGTGCCATATTTGAATATCTGAGTATCCCGCACAAAGAGTTATTAGAGTCTCTTAACCCTATAAGCCATTACAAATTGGGTATTTCCGAAAAAATTCTGCCAACAATTAAAAACTGGAACATAATATGAATCTCCATACAAATCCACAACTCTTCAAAGACGCCATTATTTCTGCTTCAAGACCTATCATCGAAGGAGGTCTGGGCATTAGCCCGCTGTTTATTGA
>JBJEDD010000087.1:0-3149 GCA_051871715.1 Muribaculaceae bacterium
TATTCTTAAAATGTATGGATATATGTTAAAAATGGCTAATATGATGAAAAAAGTTGGTAAAAAGTGTTGCGCAGAGCCAAATATATGCTTACCTTTGTGCGTGTGTTTTTTATAGTATTAGATTAAGATAAAGGTTTAAAGGATGAGCCAAGTTGTGAAACTTGGCTCTTTCGTTTTTTATATACTTTACCTTAAATGCTTGTGTGTCAGACTCCAACCCCGTTTTTGCTTTTTTTACGTTTTTTCAAATTCCTTTGTTTCAAAGGCGGTTTGTCGGCATTTTTGTGCCGTTTGTCTATTAAACTTGCTCCATTCGATTTTTTCTTATTACCTTTGCAACGTAAAAATTACAAGTATGAAGAGAATAGCCATAATAAGTATGATTGGTGCGGCTGCAGTCACTGCGGCGGCTTACACCATCAATGGTGTCATTTACGACACCCTCGGCGAGCCCCTGCCTGCCGCTTCGTTGCGTTTGTTGGCTGGCACCGATAGCACCGTCGTCAAGGGCGTGGTCGCTGATGCCAATGGTGTGTTCTCATTCCCTAACATCAACCGCGGCAAGTATATCGTCGAGGCTTCGTATGTAGGGTATAATACTAATTATATTAATGTGGACTTGCGCTCGTCGGTCACTTTGGACACCATTAAGATGGAGGAGAGTTCCACATTGTTGCGCGAGACAACTGTCTATGGCATAAAGACCCCGATTACTGTCAAGGAAGACACCATCGAATTTAATGCCGACTCATATCGCACAGCACCTAATGCCGTTGTCGAGGACTTGCTCAAGCGCCTGCCGGGTGTTGAGGTTAGTTCGGACGGTACCATCACCGCCAATGGTCAGCAAGTCACCAAGATACTCATCGACGGCAAGGAATTCTTCAGCGATGACCCCACCGTCGCATCGCGCAACTTGCCCGTGAATATGGTCGACCGCCTTCAAGTGGTCAACCGCAAGAGCGACCTCGCACGCATCACCGGTGTGGACGATGGAGAGGATGAGACTGTCATCAACCTCACCGTCAAGAAGGGTATGCAGAACGGCTGGTTCGGCACCATCGAGGGCGGTTATGGCAGCGACGACCGCTACCGCGGACAGTTCAATGTCAACCGTTTTTGGAACGGCAACCAAATGACCTTCATCGGCGCTATTAATAATGTCAACGACTTGAGTTTCAACGACGGCACGGCATCGCGCTTCCGCCGCTTCGGAGCCACCAGCGGTGTCACCACTTCTCAAGCCCTCGGCATCAACTTCAACGTGGGAAATGGCGAAATTTTCCGCATCGGTGGCGACGTGATGTACTCGCGCAGCGACCGCGACACCCGCCAGCGCACCGCCCGCCAATATCTCTTGGAGAGCAACACCCCCTTCTCCAACACCGGCAAGGTGGCTCGAGATATCGGTAACAACGTCCGTGCCGACTTCCGCATCCAATGGAAGCCCGACTCGCTCAATACCCTCGACTTCCGTCCCAACTTCTCTTACAATCACAGCAACTCGTGGAGCAACGACTCGTCGCTCACCTCCATGATGGAGGACGGCTCGCAGCCCATCACCCGCAGCCGCAATATCCAGGGCGCTCATGGCGACTCATATGAGTTTGGCGGGCAACTGATTTATAATCACCAATTTGCCTCGCATCGCGGACGCTCAATGTCGTTATTTGTTAACTACCGATACAGCAACGTGCAGGAGCGTAGCACCAACTACTCGTGGAACCAATTCTACCAGTACAACGACTCTATCGACCTATACGACCAATTCGAGACCAACAATACCCTCACCAACAATATCTCGGCACGCCTCAGTTGGACCGAACCATTAGGCGACCCATCCAAGGGCAACTTCCTCACCGTGGCTTACCGCTTCCAGTATCGCTGGAATAATGCCGACAAGTTGGTATATGACCACCCCGTGTCATTCCCCGAGGGGTGGGGCGGTCCGGCTATCGTCGACCCCGACTTGGTGTTCAGCGAGGACCTCTCCAATCAGTACCGCAACGAGTACATGAATCAAGATATCCGCCTGGGTTACAAGCACGTGGCTCGCAAGTCATCGGTTGATGTGGGCATCTCATTGGTGCCGCAGAAATCCACGAGTATCGACTTGCTCAACTCGGCGCGCAATATCTCGCGCAGTGTGTTCAACTTCGCTCCCTACCTGCGCTATCGCTGGAAAGCCTCCAAAACCAAGGGTATGAACCTTGACTATATGGGGCGCTCCTCGCAGCCCACCATCGCTCAGTTGCAGCCCGTTGTCGATCGTAGCAACCCCCTAAATATCGTCGTCGGTAACCCCGCTTTGAAGCCCTCGTTCACCCACAACATCCGCCTGCGCTTCAACGACTTCAATGCCGACGCTCAGCGCTCTATCATGACAATGTTCGACGCCCGAGTGGTACAGAACTCCATCATCTCGATGACTCAATATGATACCTCGACCGGCGGACAAACTACCACCTACACCAACGTCAACGGCGTGTGGAACGTGCGTGCCATGAATATGGTGTCATTCCCCTTCCGCAACAAGCATTGGACATTCAACAACCACCTCATGTTGTATGTCTCCAACACTATAGGTTACAACAACGGATTGCGTAATCGCTCAACCTCGTTCTCGGTTGACCTCATGCCGGGTGTTGCTTTCCGACCCGATAATTTCGAGTTTGAACTTCGCCCGCGATACAACTTGCAGAACGTCTACAACACCGTGCAAGTTACCGGCAACCGCACCGTCCACTCCTATGGCGGCGAGATGTACCTCTCCTACACCACTCCTATCGGCGTTATTCTCAATAGCGACCTCGGATACACCGCCACCAGCGGCTACTCCCAGGGCTACGACGAGAGCCGCTGGACCTGGAATGCCGAAATCTCCTACCAGTTCCTGCGCAACCGCCAACTCACCCTCTCGCTCAAAGCCTATGACATCCTCGGTCAGCAAGCCGACATCCGCCGCAGCGTCACTGCCAACTACATTGACGACAGCGAGACCAATGCCCTCGGACGCTATGTGATGGTGACTCTGGCTTACAAGTTCAATACTTTCGGCGCGGGCAATACCCCGCAGAGCCGCAACGACTATGGCGGTCCGCCCGCTCCCCCAGCCGGGGCACCGCGTCCTCCTCGCCGCATGTAATACC
>JBJEDD010000088.1:0-3137 GCA_051871715.1 Muribaculaceae bacterium
ATCTGTGTGCAAGCCAAGGAGGGTAGCCTCGAGGGATATACAATGACCGACGGCGTAATCGACTGACACGCGCAACAGTTGAAATGTGAAAAAAGTGGCTGCTCTACGGAGTTATGTCACTTTTTTGTTGTACCTTTGTGTTATAAAGGTAAAGGAAATATGAAAATCAGGATTGGGAACGGATATGATGTGCATCGTCTCGTCGAGGGACGCCGATGCATAGTGTGTGGAGTTGATATACCCCATAGCCGGGGCTTGCTGGGGCATAGCGATGCCGACGTGGCATTGCATGCTCTGAGTGATGCTCTCCTCGGTGCCGCAGCCATGGGTGATATCGGGCATCATTTCCCCGATACCGACCCGCAATGGAAGGGTGCCGACTCGCGCCGCCTGTTGCGAGCTGTGGTGGAGATAATTGCTGCCAAGGGCTTTAAGCCGGGCAATGTTGACATCACCATCATTGCTCAGGAGCCTAAGATGGCTCCCCACATCGAGCAGATGCGCGCTAATGTGGCTGACGACCTCGGCATCGACATAGATTGTGTGTCGGTCAAAGCCACCACCACCGAGCATCTCGGTTTCACCGGACGTGGCGAGGGCATAGCCGCTCAAGCCGTCGCACTTATTTATACCGAATGAAGACACTGTATATCACCGATTTAGATGGCACATTGCTCGACAATGATGCCCGTATCAGCCCCCGCAGTGCGGCTATCTTGAGCGACTTGAGCCGCCGTGGTGCCCTCATATCCATAGCCACGGCACGCACCCCGGCGACTGTGGTGCCACTGATGGCGGATACTCACACAGATACCGACTTGGTGGTGATGACCGGCGCTGCTACCTGGAACCGCAGCGAGGCTCGTTTCGATGATATAATTACCATTGCGCCCGACCAGGCTCGCAAGGTGATGCAAGTGATTGACGACTCGGAGGTTTCGCCTTTCTGTTACACGCTGTCGCCCGATCGTCATTGCCTTGAGGTTTATCACTCGGGTGGATGCTACAATGCCGCCGAGCAAGAATTTGTAGATGAGCGTTCCAACCTGGCACTCAAGACCTTCCACCCACATTGCCACACTCCCGAAGATGCTCTCGACCGCATGGTGCTGGCATTTGCTATCGGTGCTCATCAGCCCATCGTCGATGTAGCCGAGCGCCTGCGATACACTACCGATTGCTATGTGTCATACTATAAGGATACCTATCACGAGGATACATGGCTCTTGGAAATCTTTGCGCAGGGAGTTTCCAAGGCTGCCGGGGTTCAGCGCCTGGCACGGCGTTTGGGAGCCGATCGCATCGTTGCCTTCGGTGACAATCTCAACGATATCCCCATGCTCAATGTCGCCACCGTGGGTGTGGCTGTCGATAATGCCCTCGATGAGGTGAAAGGCATAGCCGATGTGGTCATCGGTGCCAACACCGACGACTCCGTGGCGCTCTACATTCAAGAAGACTTCTACAACACTCAGCAATAATATGGATAGCAAGAAATTATTCCTCATTGATGCCTATGCGCTCATCTATCGCGCATATTATGCTATGATGCGTGCACCGCGCGTGACCACCTACGGGCTCAACACCTCGGCGATATATGGCTTTTGCCTAACCCTCGACGAGGTGCTACGCAAGGAGGCACCCGACTATATTGCTGTGTGCTTTGATCCCCGCGGAGGGCATACATTCCGCCATGATGCATATCCCAATTACAAGGCGCAGCGCGACAAGCAACCCGAGGATATAACCGCCTCAATACCATATATCAAGCGCCTGCTTGATGCCCTGCATATCCCTGCAATTGAGTGTGAGGGTTATGAAGCCGATGATGTAATCGGTACCTTGGCTCAACGTGCCGAGGCTCAGGGCTTTACGACATATATGATGACACCCGACAAGGACTATGGGCAATTGGTGACCGACAACATTTTGCAATATCGCCCTGCACTGGGTGGTAAGGGTTTTGAGGTGCGAGGTCCCGCCGAAGTATGTGCCCGCCATGGCATCTCGTCGCCGGCGCAAGTCATTGACCTCCTCGCTCTCGAGGGCGATGCCAGCGACAATGTGCCCGGCTGTCCCGGCGTCGGCGAGAAGACTGCCGCCAAACTCATTGCCGACTGGGGTACAGTCGAAAACCTTATTGCCAACGTTGACAGTCTCAAAGGTGCCCTCAAAACCAAAATCGCCGACAATGCCGAGAAAATACGCTTCTCCAAATTCTTGGTGACTATCAAGACCGATGTGCCGGTGGATACCGATATCAATGATTTGAAGCATCGCGAGCCCGACTTATCTGCATTAGCGACCCTATTTGACGAGTTGCAGTTCAAGAGCCTTGCCGCGCGCTTCGGTATCACAGCAGAGGCTCCCGTTGCTGCACCGACCGCACAGGCATCGCTATTTGATGAAATTGACGACGCCCCGGCACCACAACCCACTATCATAGCGGTAGTGGCTGATACAGTGGCAGATATAGAAAGTGGTGTCATTAAAGCCTTATCTGCCGAGAGCGTCGGTGTCGCTGCATATATCACCGGCGAGGAAGCAATGACTGCCACCTTGCGTGGTATTGCCATCGCCGATGGAACCGGCATTACATATGTGCCGATGCCCGATTTTGAAGCCGAGCAAGCCGTGTTTCTTGCTACCCTTAAGCCTCTGTTTGAGGGTAAAACAACCATAGTCAACAGTGATGTCAAGCGCTTGACGATCATCTTGCGCCGCCATGGCATCAAGTGGACTGCTCCCTACTTTGATACCTCGGTAGCGCACTATGTGCTTGCGCCCGAGGCGGCACACGACCCCTCGTCAGTGGCATTTGCCATCGCAGGAGTGCGCACCGCCGACTACAACCTCTCTGCCACTGAGCGCCGCCGTTGGAGTTTCGATACCATCGAGGAAGCGGCGGCAGCGATGGGCGAGCGCGCCGATATAGCTCTGAAACTCAAGCCTATGCTCACCGAGCGCCTTGCCGAGCAAGACCTATTCAAGTTATACACCGATATCGAGGCACCACTCACAGCGGTGCTTGCCGATATGGAGTGGCAAGGTATGCGCATTGACACAACAGCCCTTGCTACATTGTCGCGCCGACTGTCGGCACGCGTCAATGAACTCGAGCAGGAGGTGTACGCTCT
>JBJEDD010000089.1:0-3133 GCA_051871715.1 Muribaculaceae bacterium
TTTCCTGATCCGGTAAGAGCGAATCTTTTTTTGGCACCGGAATTAGTTTTAATCTTCGGCATTTGTTTAGTTAATTAATGGAGTTATATAATATATGTCAACACATGACACTTTTTCTATTTTTTCTTGGGCGAGAGCATGATAATCATACGCTTACCCTCGAGGAGAGGCATTTGCTCGACCTTACCGTAATCTTCGAGGTCGTTGGCAAATCTGAGCAGGAGAACTTCGCCTTGTTCCTTGAAGAGGATTGAGCGACCTTTGAAGAAGACATAAGCCTTGACCTTAGCACCTTCTTGGAGGAAGCCAATGGCGTGCTTGAGCTTGAAGTTGTAGTCGTGGTCGTCGGTTTGGGGTCCGAAACGAATTTCCTTGATAACGACTTTAGAGGCTTTTGCTTTAATCTCCTTGGCTTTTTTCTTCTGCTGATAGAGGAATTTTTGATAGTCAAGCACCTTGCACACCGGTGGGTCGCTTTGAGCCGAAATCTCGACGAGATCGAGCTCGAGTTCTTCGGCGATGCGGCGAGCTTCCTGGATGGAATAAATGCCTGCAACTACGTTGTCGCCCACCAAACGCACCTCGCGAGCACGGATGAACTCGTTAATATTGTTAGGTGCTTTGGCATCCTTGCGATCGGGTTGGCGATTGTCGCGTGGTTGTTGTTGAGCCGGACGTTGTCCCATCGGGGGACGATTTGCCGGGTTAAAATTGGGCTTTTTATCCATTCAGTATTTTATTGGTTAATTGATTTCTTTACCTCCTCAGCGAGAAGTTGTGCAAAGTTAGCAATTTTCATTGAACCTTGGTCACCTTCACCCTGTTTTCTTACCGAAACTTCACCGGCTTCCTGCTCTTTTTCGCCAACTATGACAAGATACGGGATGCGCTTGAGTTCGTTATCGCGGATTTTGCGACCAATTTTCTCATTGCGGTCATCAACTTCGACGCGGAAGTCTTGTTCCTCGAGAGTGGCAGCCACTTGGTGAGCATAGTCGTTGAACTTCTCGGAGATGGGAAGAACGACTGCTTGCTCGGGGGTGAGCCACAAGGGGAACTTGCCTGCGGTATGCTCGAGCAATACAGCGACGAAGCGTTCCATAGAGCCGAAAGGAGCACGGTGGATCATCACCGGGCGGTGCTTTTGGTTGTCAGCGCCGGTATACTCGAGTTGGAAACGCTCGGGGAGATTATAGTCAACTTGGATGGTACCTAACTGCCAACGACGACCGATAGCATCCTTGACCATAAAGTCAAGTTTAGGACCATAGAAAGCAGCTTCACCTAACTCCGTGCGTGCATTCAAGCCCTTCTCGGCACAAGCCTCGATAATTGCTTGCTCGGCAAGGTGCCAATTCTCGTCGCTACCGATGTACTTCTCTTTGTGCTCGGGGTCGCGGAGCGAAATCTGAGCCTCGAAGTTGTCAAATTTAAGAGCCTTGAAGATGTAGAAAATAATATCCATCACCTTGAGGAACTCATCCTTGATTTGGTCGGGCGCACAGTAGATATGTGCATCATCTTGCGTAAAGCCACGTACACGAGTCAAGCCGTGGAGCTCACCACTCTGCTCATAGCGATACACGGTACCAAACTCAGCAAGACGCAGAGGCAGGTCGCGATAGGAGCGAGGCAGTGCACGGAAGATTTCACAGTGGTGGGGGCAGTTCATAGGCTTGAGGAGGTATTCCTCACCCTCTTGAGGAGTATGGATGGGCTGGAATGAATCCTTGCCATACTTGGCATAGTGGCCCGAAGTCACATAGAGAGCCTTGTTGCCGATATGAGGAGTGATTACCTGCAGATAGCCATAGCGCTTCTGAATCTTACGCAAGAACTGCTCAAGACGGTCGCGGAGAGCAGCACCTTTAGGGAGCCACAAGGGGAGACCGGCACCCACATTCTGTGAGAAGGCAAAGAGTTCCATTTCCTTGCCCAACTTGCGGTGGTCGCGTTTCTTGGCTTCTTCAAGCAAAGCCAGATAGTCATCGAGCATCTTCTTCTTGGGGAAGGTGATGCCATAAACACGTACCAACTGGTTGCGCTTTTCATCACCACGCCAATAAGCACCGGCAAGCGATGTGATCTTCACAGCCTTGATAGGAGCGGTATTGGGGATGTGGGGACCACGGCACAAGTCGGTGAAACAGCCTTGAGTATATGTGGTGATGTGACCATCCTCAAGTTCGCTGATAAGTTCACACTTATATTCCTCGCCACGGTCACCGAAGAGTTTGAGGGCATCAGCCTTACTGATGTCGGCGCGAACAATATCTTCTTTGTTACGCGCAAGTTCAAGCATCTTGTCCTCAATCTTCTTGAAGTCATCTGATGTGAGTTGATGCTGCCCGGGGTCGATGTCGTAGTAGAAGCCACTTTCGATAGCCGGACCGATGCCGAATTTTACACCGGGATAGAGAATCTGAAGGGCTTCAGCGAGCAAGTGCGCCGATGAGTGCCAGAAAGCGTGCTTGCCTTCCGGATCATCCCATTTGAAAAGTTTGAGTTCTGCGTCGCTGTTTATAGGGCGCGAGAGGTCCCATTCCTCGCCATTGATTGAGGCAGCAAGGACATCATCAGCCAAACGAGGGCTAATTGAGCGAGCAATCTCAAGGGGAGTTACTCCAGCCTCAAATTGCTTTACGCTCTTATCGGGAAATGTAATATTTATCATCTCAAGTTTTTAATTAACAGACTGTTATGTTTGATATGGGCGCATTAAGCCCAAAATCTCGCGCAAAGTTAGCAAAAAGTTTTGAAATACAACACATTCCGTAGCAATAATTTGCACAAAAATCAACTAATTTTGCTCCAATCGATATTGCGTTTGAGAGCACGTTTAAGTTCAATGGCAAATTTTGAGTTTTCGGTTTTTGAAAGATTGGGGTCATCATCCAGAAGACGTTCAGCCGCAGCGCGAGCAACTGCAATAATTTGCCCATCGGTAGCAAGGTTGGCAATGTGTAATTCGAAGGGTATACCGCTCTGCATCGTTCCTTCCAAGTCGCCGGGACCTCGCATTTGCATGTCAGCCTCAGCAATCTTGAAGCCGTCGGTGGTTTGTGTCATCAATTCGAGTCGTTGACGAGTCTCCTTGGCGATCTTATACTTAGTCATAAGTATGCAGAACGAT
>JBJEDD010000090.1:0-3131 GCA_051871715.1 Muribaculaceae bacterium
GTGGTTGACGACCCCGCTCGTCTGTCGGGTCTGCCCGAGAGCATCGTAGCCACAGCCGCCGAGCAGGCAGCCGCTCGTGGTCTCGGCGAGGGTCACTGGGTATTCACCCTTCACGCTCCCTGCCGCCTCCCCGTGTTGCAGTATGCCGATGACCGCGACTTGCGCCGCGAGATTTATGTGGGCTATACCACACAGGCACAAAGCGGAGAGTTCAACAACCTCCCCGTCATCAGCGATATCCTCGTGGCACGTGCTCGCAAAGCCGCTATCCTCGGCTTCGAGAGCTTCGGCGCCTATCAGACCGATTGCGTCATGGCTAAGACCGTGCAGAACGCTCGCGACCTCCTTATGCAAATCTGGGAGCCTGCCAAGGCTCGCGTTGCCGAGGAAGTAGCCGAGATGCAAGCTCTTGCCGACCGCCGTGGTGACAACATCACCATCGAGCCTTGGGACTACTATTACTATGCCGAGAAAGTTCGCGTCGAGAAATATGACCTCGACGAGAACGAAGTGCGTGCTTACTTCCCCTTGCCATCGGTAGTTAAGGGCTTGTTCACCATGGCAGAGCGCCTCTACAATGTGAAGTTCACCGAAATTACCGATGCTCCTCACTACTTCGACGAGGTGACCGTATATGACGTTACCGACGCAACCACAGGTGAGCACATCTCGGTGTTCATGACCGACTACTATTCGCGTCCCTCCAAGCGCCAAGGCGCATGGATGAGCGAGTTCAAGGGCTCGTGGGTTAATGCCGACGGCACCGCCGAGCGCCCCATCATCTTCAATGTATGCAACTATGCTCACCCCACAGGTGATACTCCCGCTCTGTTGTCGCTCGATGACGTGGAGACCACATTCCACGAATTTGGCCACGCCCTCCACGGCATGCTCACTCGCGCTCGCTACAAGAGCCTCGCCGGCACCAATGTCGACCGCGACTTTGTCGAGCTGCCCTCGCAGATTGATGAGCACTGGGCAATGGAGCCCGAATTGCTCAAGGAGTATGCCCACCACTATATCACCGGCGAGGTAATCCCCGACGAGCTAATCGCTCGCTTGGCTGCCGCCGCCAACCACGGACAGGGCTTCGCTACCACCGAGTTGTGTGGCGCGTCGCTCCTCGACCTTGCATTCGGCGAGCTCAATCCCACTGAGGCTGTCGATGTCACTGCCTTCGAGCAGCAGGTAAGCGAGCAACTCGGCATGCCGGCTCAACTCACCTACCGCTATCGTCCCGCCTACTTCAAACACGTCTTCGGCAGCGACCAATATGCCAGCGGTTACTATACCTACCTGTGGGCTGAGGTCCTCGATAGCGACGGCTTCGAACTCTTCAAGGAGAAAGGTGTCTTTGACCCCGAGACAGCCGCATCGTATCTCCACAATATCCTCGAGCCCGGTGACTCAGAGGACCCCATGACACTCTTTGTGCGTTTCCGCGGTCACAAGCCTGCTGTTGACGCTCTGTTGCGCAACCGCGGTCTTGCCGATTAATCCCTTGCCGATATGAAGACTACATACATATTCCTTGCTCCCGGCTTTGAGGAGATAGAGGCACTTGCCACTACCGATGTGCTCCGTCGCGCCGGTATGGCAGTCGAGTTGGTATCCGTTACCGACGACCCCGAGGTGTGTGGTGCCAATGGCATCAGCGCCGTGGCTGACTTCACCCTCGACGAGGTGGATTGCTCCGATGCCGAGTGGTTCATTTGCCCCGGTGGCATGCCCGGTGCGACAAACCTCCATGAGTGCAAGGCGCTCAACGATTTGCTCGTTGCTCACTACAATGCCGGCGGTCGCGTGGCTGCCATTTGTGCAGCACCCGCAGTGGTGCTCGCTCCTCTGGGCTTCCTGAAAGGGCGTTGTGCCACCTGCTATCCCGGCTTTGAGCCGGCACTCCTCGCCGGCGGTGCCACTCATGTGCCCGAGCGCGTGGTCGTTGACGGCAACGTCATCACCGCCAACGGTCCCTCGTCGGCAATTCCCTTTGCAGCAGCCATCATCACCGAGACCCTTGGAGCCGAAGTCGCTCAACAGGTCACCGATGGCATGCTTGTCAATATGTAATCTCAATCCATCACAAATAGAGAGCCTCGCCCTGCAACCGGCGAGGCTCTTTTTTTACAAATAAGTGTTAAAGTTGGGTTAAGAAATGTTAATGGGGGGGGTAATAGTTTTATTTTGTAATTTTGTACCGCTAAAGACAACCCAATTGTCGCTGGCGGCAATATGGCTTGGTAATGGAAGGGGGAATGACCCGGGAATGACCAATAGAGTTATCTGAGGCACGAGATTTATTATCAGACACTTACAAATTCAAAACAACGCATTAAGACCTTGAACTTATACTCGCAAGAGTATAATTGAAAAGTATTGTGAAAAATTTGTTCAGAACATTGTTCTTGGCGACGGTATTGTCGGCAACGGCTTACCAACCCTCTCAACCGACGCTCGACGTCGATACGGCGAACGTGCTGTATCGGGTCAATCGCTCGCGTCTCGACACTGCCTACCGCGACAATGGCGCGGTGCTGGGCGGCATCGTCGAGTCGCTTGATGCTATGAGCGTGTCGGCTGACACATCGCTTGTGCGCATCGAGGTCGTGGGCGTAGCATCGCCCGAGGGTCCGGTGGGCAACAATAAACGCCTGGCAGTCAATCGTGCGCGCCGAGTACAGGAATATATATCGAGCCATACCGCCACGAGCGACTCGCTCATTGACATTGTGACCGAGGAAAATGCCTGGGTCTTGTTGCGCGAGATAGCGCGTACCGATACTATACTCAACGGCGTCGAGGAGGTAATGCAATTCCTTGATGAACTTGCCGAAAATGATATAACAACGACAAAACACAAACTTGCATTCCGAAATCTGTGGGGTTTCAAAAGTGGTATATACTATAGGTATATCTACAAGCGTCTGTATCCTTTGGTTCGCACTGCCTCGGTGAGAGTCGTATATCTCACTGAGAGCAGACCTGCCGAGGAGCCGGATACCATCGAAGTGGTAGCGGAGCCGGATACCCTTGAGGTAGTCGTGGAGCCGGATACCATCGTCGTGCCTATGGAGCCGGAGCCTATGCCTGAGGTCGCTCCCATTGTGACCGGCAAGCCCCTGTATATGTCG
>JBJEDD010000091.1:0-3116 GCA_051871715.1 Muribaculaceae bacterium
TAAACGGCTACAAAGTAAAGAGCAAGAAGAATAGCAACTACATCTTCCTTCCTGCCGCCGGTTGGCGCCGCGGGTCGTCGCTCTACTATCGTGGTTCTAATGGCGACTATTGGAGTGGTACGCCCCGCGAGGGCGATTCCAGCGGCGCCTACAGCCTCTTCTTCAATTCGGGCGACCATTACCGGGATTGGTACGGCCGTTACTACGGGTTCTCCGTTCGCCCTGTCTCAGAATAGTTCGATTTATTTAATTCATTTAAATACTTTGATTCATTATAAAAGAGCAAAACAAAAAACACGAAAAAACAAAAAAGATAAAGCCGCGACGACACCGCGCTGTTTACGGCGCGCAGTCGTTGCGGCGCCACAAGCGAGGTAATCAAGCGCTCGCCGGCAGGCGAGCGCCAAAATTTTCAATTGTAAACACCTATGCCGACTTTTAGGGAATTAGTTGATTTAGAAAACAGTACAGCAACAGGAGTGATTAGGTTAGTGCAGAATGGGGATTTTTATAGAGCAATTAATCATTCTGCCTGGCTATTTCACTGCTGTATTGCAAAACACAAGGTTATAAGAAAATACATTAAGGCAATAGATGCATATGTCTATATGGTCGGTTTCCCAAAAGATAGCCTTAATA
Source organism: Muribaculaceae bacterium (assembly GCA_051871715.1). Taxonomy (GTDB): domain Bacteria; phylum Bacteroidota; class Bacteroidia; order Bacteroidales; family Muribaculaceae; genus CAG-873. Next base: position 640 of record JBJEDD010000091.1, read on the forward strand.
AAGTAAAAGGCGATAGAACAATAAATAAAACCGAATATAGCATAGATATAGAGTTGAAAAATGGTGAAATACCGGATGAAATGGGATATGAAGTATGGTTAAAAACGATAGAGACTGAACCGGCATCAACGACGGATTACAATTCATTGCCGAAAGCAGGTGTTGAAGCAGAACGGGAAGTGATTAAGCGTCTAAGGGAATGTCGATTGGAGAAAATGACAATGGTTGAAAGCATGATTTTTCTCGTGCAGTTGCGAGATATGTTATATCAAAAGTGAGATGGCAATATATACAGATCTTCCATTATATCATGCAACATATAATTTGTTGTTGAATGTCAACAAGACAATGCCTCATCTGCAACGAGATAGTCGTTACTCAATTGGTTCGGATTTGCGCAGAACCATAATGGATATTATTATCTTGATTTATAGGGCAAATAAGGTGCGACAAAAGATAGGCTTGATATCGCAGATGCGCGAGAAATTGCTTGAAGTACAGGTATATACGCGTTTGTTGTGTGATATGCGTCATATAAGTCAAGGATTGTATGCTGCGTTAACCGAGCAAACGGCTGATATGTCCAAGCAGATGGCATCTTGGGAGAAAAGTGAAAGAAATAAGCAGAGTGACGAGCCGGCAAGGCTCTCAGAATAAGCCGGAATGTCGGTGGTCAAGGCTATCGGCAGAGTGCACAGTAAATTCAATGTAAATGAAGAGCAATCTGACTGCATCCATCACCGGAGCGGTAAATAGACAAGAGTCCGACTGCAGATTAGCACCGCAGAGTGCTTCTTTGCCTTCGTTCAGTATAGATGATTGCTCGATAAGCGACCCTGCTGCCGGTTGGCGCAACGGGTCGTCGCTCAACAATCGTGGTTCTAATGGCAACTATTGGAGTGGTACGCCCCACGAGAGCAATTCCAACAACGCCTACAACCTCAACTTCAATTCGGGCAACCATAACCGGAATTGGAACAACCGTTACAACGGTCAATCAGTTCGCCCTGTTGCAGAACTTACAAAAAAATGGAAGCACCGGCTCGTCACCCTTTTTCTATTTCGCGCGAGCAATTGTTGATAGACCTCTATAGGGCATATCGCGATGCTCGAAGACATAAGCGAAGCAAGGGCTATCAATTGAGTTTTGAGTATAGATTAGAGGATAACTTGGTGGCTCTGCGAGATGATTTGTATAACAGAACATACAAAACTCGACCGTCGACGTGCTTTGTGATACACGATCCCAAGATGCGCGAGGTTTTTGCCGGAGATTTTCGTGACCGCATAGTGCATCATTTGTTTTACAACTATACTGCAGCGCTATTCGAGCGAACGTTTATATTTGACAGTTATAGTTGTATCAAAGGACGTGGTACGCATCAAGGCATAGAGCGTCTCAAGCACAATATACGCAGTGTCTCGCGAGGTTATACTTGTCCGGCATTTGTGATGAAGATAGATATTCGAGGCTATTTTATGCACATTGATCGCCGTATATTGTTGCAAATATGCAAGGATAGTTTGCAAAAAATGTATCACCACAAATGTGGGGTTAATGGCTTGACTTGGGGTGAGGTATTGGACTATGAATTAGTTAATTATCTATTGGAGACTATTATATGCAACGATCCTACGGTCAACTGCTTTTTTATTGGCTCACGCAATGATTGGGACAATTTGCCTCGCGATAAGAGCATTTTTTATTCGCCTGACGGTTGTGGATTGCCTATAGGTAATTTGTCCTCGCAGTTATTCAGCAACGTGTATATGAATGAATTTGATCAATATATGAAGCGAGTGGCGCATTGTCGACACTATGGCAGATATGTCGATGATTGTTATGTAGTGGGTGATAGCAAAGAGGAACTTAAATCGTTGGTGCCCGGGATAATAGAGTTTCTTCATAACCGACTTCATTTGGAGGTAAATGTAGATAAAATGACCATTACTGATGTTCGCTATGGCATAGAGTTTCTTGGCGCTTTTGTTAAGCCTTTCCGCACATATATATCCAGGGATTCGCTACATCGTATCAATCGCAAGATGAATACAGCCAATTATCAGTCTGTCAAACAGATGCGATGTTCTATCAATTCCTTTCTCGGCGTGTTCTCGCATTATGCGAGTTATAGACTGCGAAGGGTCTTATTTGGATATAAATATCGTCTTTGCCGGCTCGGACACTTTAGTCCTGATTGGCTCAAATATGATGTTTAACTAATTGTAGACTCGTCTGACAAGTTAGACAAATCCGCACAAGCCATTGTAAATCAACGCAATATTACCATGCTGGTAGGGACGCTATACTTAGCGTCCGGGGCAGCCGTGCCCTAAGCAACCCGCGCTGCGGGTTGTACTTCTTTGGTGGGCTGTGATCCCCACGTAGGTGCTCGCTACGCGGCTGATGCTCAGCCGCTTCACTGTGCTCCAACGTGGGGTTACGCATGAGCAACCTGCTCCGCAGGTTCTCGCAA
>JBJEDD010000092.1:0-3103 GCA_051871715.1 Muribaculaceae bacterium
GGGCTTCCCAGGTTGGCACCTCGAGTGCTCGACCATGGGCGAGAAATACCTCGGAACCCACTTTGACATCCACGGTGGCGGCATGGACCTCAAATTCCCCCACCACGAGTGCGAAATCGCTCAATCGGTCGCTCACAACGGCTGCCCGAGTGTCCGCTACTGGATGCACAATAATATGATTACCATCAACGGCAAGAAGATGGGCAAGTCGCTGGGCAACTTCATCACCCTCGACGAGTTCTTCACCGGCTCACACCCCCTGCTCGAGCAGGCTTACTCGCCGATGACCATCCGCTTCTTCATCCTCCAAGCCCACTACCGCGGCACCGTCGACTTCTCCAACGAGGCGCTCAAGGGCGCCGAGACCGCCTTGGCTCGCCTCCTCGAGGGCTGGAACCGCATCAAGGAACTCAAGGCTTCCGACTCCTCGTCTATTGACGTCGCCGACCTGCGCCGCCGTTGCTACGAGGCTATGGACGACGACCTCAACACTCCCATCGTCATCGCTACCCTATTTGACGCTTGCCGCGTAATCAACCGCGTCAACGACGGCGCCGCTACCGCCACCGCCGCCGACATCGAGGCGCTCAACGACTTGATGAAGACCTTCGCAGGCGACATCCTCGGTATCCGTGCCGAAGATGCCGAGGGTGCCGATGCCCTCAAGCCTTACCAAGAGGCTGTCGACCTCCTCCTCGAGATTCGTCGACAAGCCAAGCAGAACAAGGACTGGAACACCAGCGACCGCATCCGCGACCGCCTCGCCGCCATCGGCTTCAGCGTCAAGGACACTAAAGACGGCGGCTGGGAGTGGAGCCTCAAGTAAGCCATGACTGCGCGAGACTTTGCCGTCGATATGCTGGCGCGGCTCCCCTTCACGCCCAACGACCAGCAGATGCAAGTGGCGCTCGCTCTCGCTCGCTTTTGCTTCCCCGAACCCTCAGCGGTCAGCGCTGACCGTGTTTTCATACTCAATGGCTACGCCGGCACCGGTAAGACTTCTCTTACCGGTGCCTTGGTGCGTGCCCTCGCCGCCTGCCACATCGAGACAGTGCTCCTGGCTCCCACCGGCCGCGCTGCCAAGGTGCTCGGCGCTTATGCCGGGCGACCCGCATCGACCATCCATCGACGCATTTATCGCCACGCTCTCCCCGGCGAAAATGCCGCCACCACGCCGCGCGAAAATACCGCGCGCGACACTGTCTTTATCGTCGACGAGGCGTCGATGATCGGCGCCGGTGACGAGAACGGCCGCAACCTCCTGCGCGACCTCATCTTTTATGTCTATTCGGGTGTCAATTGTCGGCTCCTCCTCCTGGGCGACACCGCCCAGTTGCCCCCTGTCGGGCAGGACATTTCGCCCGCTATGGACCCCGAGGAACTCCGTGGATATGGGCTCAAGGTTACACGCGCAGCCCTCACCGATGTAGCACGCCAGAGCGCCCTCTCGGGCATCCTATCCAATGCCACGCGTCTGCGCCAAGCCCTCGCTACCGGCGACGACAGCCCCACCTTGGTGCCGCTCTCTGTCTCCGGGCTCAGCGACGTCGATGTGGTCACCGGCGAGGACCTTCCCGACCTCCTCGATACTCTCTATCGCCGCGACGGGCTCGACAACACTATCGTCATCACCCGCTCTAATCGCTCGGCTGTCGACTTCAATCGTGGTATCCGCTCGGTGGTCCTCGGCTACGAGGAGGAATTGGTCAAGGGAGACCTCCTCATTGCCGCCAAGAACAACTACAACTGGACCGGTGGCATCCGCGGGCTCGAATTTATTGCCAACGGCGAGATTTTGCAGATGCAACGCCTTGTGGGCGAGGAGGTAAAGTATGGTATGCGCTTCGCCGACATTGCCTTTGGGCTCCCCGACCGCGAGGATATCTCTTTCACCGCCAAGGTGGCGCTCGGATGCCTCTCCTCGCAATCGGTGGCTATGGACCGCCCCGACCTCGAGCGACTGTACACCTCGGTGTACAACGACCCCGACCTCTGCGACCCTCTCGCTACCCATCAAGAGCGCATCCGTGCCATGCAGAAGTCCCCTTACTGGAACGCCCTCCAGATGAAATATGCCTACGCCGTCACATGCCACAAGGCGCAGGGCGGGCAGTGGCGCAATGTGCTCATCGACCTCTCTTACATTCCTCCCGAACTGGTCGGACGCGAGTTCAACCGCTGGCTCTACACTGCTGTCACCCGTGCCATCGACCACCTCTATCTCATCAATCCGCCCGAGCAGTTAATCCGCTGATATGAGCATTAATAGCAATTCGGTGGTCGGATATACCGCCGGCGTTGTCACCGGTGTCGCCTATGGGCTTAATCCCCTCTTTGCCATGCCATTGATGAACAATGGCGCCTCGGTTTACTCAATCCTCTTCTTTCGCTACTTCCTCGCTGTTGTCATTCTCGGACTATACCTCGCATGGCGACGCGCTTCGTTCCGCATCACGCTCCGGCAAGGTGCCCTGTTAGCGGTCCTCGGCTTGCTGTTCGCTGCCAGCAGCATCCTCTTGTTTGAATCCTACAAGTACATCCCCTCGGGCTTGGCTACCACGCTGATATTCCTGTTCCCCGTGATGGTGGCATTGATTATGGTCTTCCTCGGCTCTTATCCCACGTGGCAAGTGTGGCTCTCCATAGCCATCTGTTTTGTAGGAGTCATTGCGATGACCGGGGTAGGAACCGGAACCGCGGCACACCCTCTCGGAGTCCTCATGTCCATTGGCTCGGCTCTCTCCTATGCCATCTTTATCGTCATCGTCAACCGTAGCCGCAGCATCGCGCGAGTCAGCAATACCGTGCTCACCTTCTATGCCCTCGCGGTGGGTTCCATAGTCTTCGGACTGCGCATCTTAGCCTCAGACACCGACCCCATGGCAGGCATATTAGGCACTGTGGCGTGGGTCAACCTCATCGGCTTAGCCCTGCTGCCGACAATCATCTCCACCGCAACCCTCTCGGTTGCCACTCGTCGCATCGGCGCGGCAAAAGCATCAGTCCTCGGCGTCTTCGAGCCCATCACAGCCATCGTAGTCGGCGTAGCAGTCCTCGGCGAGCCCCTGACCCTCAACATCATCCTCGGCATATCCCTCGCCAT
>JBJEDD010000093.1:0-12204 GCA_051871715.1 Muribaculaceae bacterium
AGAACGGCGCATCGGTATATTCCGCTTCCGATTTGGCACGTGCCGAGTTCCCCGATAAGGACGTCACAGTCCGCGGTGCCGTTTCTATCGGTCGGCGCCTCATCGACCCCCTCGCCGAGTTGGTCAAGATTGACCCCAAATCTATCGGCGTCGGGCAGTATCAGCACGATGTCGACCAATCTGCCTTGCACGATGCCCTCGACTTCACCGTCCTCTCTTGTGTCAACGCCGTCGGCGTCGATGTCAACACCGCCTCGCCACAACTCCTTTCTTATATATCGGGCATCGGCTCCACAATGGCTGCCCGCATCGTCGATTTCCGCACCGCAAATGGTGCCTTCGCTTCCCGTGCCGACATCCTCAAGGTCCCGCGCCTCGGCAATAAAATCTTTGAGCAAGCCGCCGGCTTCCTTCGCATCCCCGATGCCGCCAATCCCCTCGACAACACAGGTATCCACCCCGAGAGTTACCACATCGTCGAGCGCATGGCTGCCGACCTCGGCGTATCAACCGACCGACTGGTAAGCAACAACGCGCTCATCGACCGCATCGACCCCGCGCGCTATGCCGATGCCGGCGCATCCACTGTCGCCGACATCATAGCCGAGTTGCGCAAACCCGGACGCGACCCGCGCCTTGATACTGCCAACGTCGATTTCGATCCCACAATCCATTCTATTGACGACATTTCGGTCGGCATGATTCTCCCCGGTAAGGTCAACAATATCACTGCCTTCGGCGCTTTCATCGACATCGGCATCAAGGAAAACGGGCTCCTCCACGTCTCGCAGATGAGTGCCAAACGCATCGCAGACCCATCCAATGTGCTGCATATCAATCAGTTACTCCGTGTCAAGGTCGTCGACGTTGACCTCGATCGCCATCGTATTTCACTGTCAATCAAGGACCTATGAGACACTCCTGCTTCCTCTGCATCGGCAGCAACCTGCCCTCGCGCATGCGTCGCCTCGACTGCGCTCTCAAGGCGCTCGCTTCTTGTGTCTCAATTATTGATGTTTCCGACTCCATCGAGAGCCCCGACTTCAGCGGCATCGGTGCCAACTACCTCAATATCACGGTTCAATGCTCCACCGACCTCTCTCTCGATGACCTCCGCGAGGCTATCCGCGATATCGAAATCGCACACGGTCGCCGAGACGACTCCAAGGCGTCCGGGCGCATGCCCATCGACATCGATATCGTCACCTTCGACGACATCATCGTCAGCCCTTGCGACTTCAATCGCCCTTATTTCTCTGTTTGTTATCGTCAACTCTTAAACTCATAACTATGGACCTGTATATCAATTCTTGTGACGACGATTTCGCTGCTGTTGCCGTGATTCGTCAATTCTATGACATCTCGTTTGCCGAGGCTCGCGATTTGGTCATCGACCTCCCCAAGAAGTTGCCCGACCTCCCCGTGGAGCGTTTCGGCGAACTCTTCGCCCAACTCTCTGCCGTCGGCGTTACCCTATCCACAGGTCAGCCGCTCCCGCAGCAAAAGCCTGAGCCTGAACCCGAACCCGAACACATTTATCAGCCTGAACCTGAACCCGCTCCCGAGCCTTCAATGAGCATGCAGGAAATGTTTGGCTTATTTAAGGATGCTTTTGCCAATTTTTCAAACCCACAGCCTGCTCAAAAACCGGCTCCTTCTACTAAGGTAATCACCGATATCGGCTCCAAAGAAATCACAGATGTCGGCAATGACTGCGGTACCGGTACCGGCGAGATTTCCGAGAGCGACCCCGCAAAAACTCCCGGGCAATGGTACATCCAGATTGATGATGCCGGCCCCGTCAAGTTGGCGATTGTCAAGGTTATCAAGGAAACCCTCGATATCGGGCTCCGAGAGGCTATGGATTTCGTCTCCGTAATCCCCACTTGTCATCCACTGCCCAATCTCAACGAATTTCAAGTGAAAAATCTCGTCGACAAACTCGTCAGGAACGGAGCCAAGGCTTCGGCTCACTTCCTCTAAATTGTTGCCCGGGTGAAAATACCCACGCTGATCGATGACAACCCGCGGCGCAGTGCCCAGTAGTTGTATCCCGCATCGACACCTATGCTCAATTGCGAGGTCACTGTCCATGTCATCGCGCCCCCTATGTCCATAGTGAATGACAGTCGAGGGTGGGGTATCCCCTCGCCGTGGAAGTGCTTCACAAAGCCTGCCATGGCATGTGCCTCGGCGCTCCATCGTTGCCACGGCAACTCAAAGTAGCGCACTGCACCTCCCGACAATCCCCAGCCGTCAAGTGTCCCCGCATACACATCGCTGCGATACAAGGGTAGCGAGCGCATCTCGAAGCCTATACGCCCGCCCCACTCATCGCTCAGCGGCAGGGTGCCTTGCACTGCCGTGCTCATACCTATGCCCGCGCTATATCCCTTGGCACCGCCACACAGGGGCAGCAACGCCGTCGTGGTCACTTCTATCGACGGCATAAACTCTGCCGCTCCATACGGCAAGCCGCGTCGCGTCGATGGATACACCAGTCCGCCGATCAGGTAGCCCACTTCGCTCGATACTATGCCCACAGCCATGCCACACAGCACGTCCTTGGGGTAGTGTGCCTTGCTCAGTGTCCGCTGTAGCATCATTCCATCGGTCATTGCGTGCGCTCCGAGCACCCACCATGCCGACTCGCGGTATAACTCCCGGCTCACGATACTCGCGATGGTCGCCGTCCACGACACATGTCGCGATGGCATTGCTTGATTGTCTGCTCTATTGGGGCGCATCTGGTGTATCGACGTCTTCATCACCTCGGTGAGCGCCGCATTCACAACCAATGACACCCCGATGCGTGTTACTCGGGGTGCCATGCGGCTGCTAAAATCGTTCGAATCAACCTCCTGTGGCGCTATAGCGCTCGCTTGGGTCGCTATCAGTAGGAAAACCAAAACACTAAGTACACTCTTCATCTTCAATTTTGCAGTGATTTATATACCTGGCGGAACAACTCGGGTCGTATCCCCGAATTGCTGAATGCCTCGTTATCGCGTGTCGGGTTCACTCGATTGCACAAGAATATGAATATCAAGTCGTTATCCGGGTCTACCCAGAATACCGTGCCGGTGAAGCCGGTGTGTCCGTACACTCCGGCTCCCGCCTCCTCGCATGTCGGCGATTTATCCGGGTCGGTCACATCGGGCTTGTCAAAGCCCAAGCCGCGGCGACACGTCGGACTCTTACTCTTGGTGAACAGGTCCACGGTTTGCTGCGACAGCACGCGCACATCGCCATACACACCGCCGTTGAGCCACATCTGGCACAATTTGGCAAGGTCATTTGCCGTCCCGAAGACACCTGCATTGCCCGACACTCCGCCCAGCATGGCTGCAGTCTCGTCGTGTACGTAGCCGTGCACTGTTTGTCGCCTCAGGTAGGTATCCTTCTCGGTGGGCGCTATCTGCTCTATCGTGTGGCTCTCCAAGGGGCGGTAGCACAAATCATGTGCCCCCAGCGGGCGCCAAATGCTGTCTGCAACCCATGTTTGGTGCGCTTGTCCGGTCAATTGTTGCTCCATCTCCATCAGCATACAGAAGTTCAAGCACGAGTAGTTGTACCGCTTGCTCGACCGCAACGGTATGCTGTAGATACGTCCCATGATGGTGTCGTAGGCGGCTTTACCCACCCACAGTCCTGACGCTGCCTCTATCGGAAATGCCTCGCTGCTCCGCGGAGCAATGATGTCGTTCCTCAGTCGTGCGCCCGAGAAGCCCCACGCTCCGTTGCTTATCTTCACGGTGTGCTGTGCATCGCGCCGAGGCTTTATCAATTTGCCGCTGTAGGTCGTCGGGTCCATCATCACATCAAATACGTTCAGCGATGCCGGCATGCCCGACTCGTGATACAGCAGTTCTCTCACCGTGATGCTTGCCTTGTCGGTGCCTCGCAGCCCGGGCAGGTACCGCGATGCCGGCGCGTCGATGTCGTATAGCCCAAGGTCAAATGCCTTCATGATGCCGGGCAGCGTCCCGGTGACCTTCGATACCGAGGCAAAGTCATATAAGGTATTGGCGGTCACGGGTGCTCCGCCCTTGGTGAGGTGCCCGTAGCACTTGTCTATCACCACGTTGCCGTGGCGTGCTACCAGCACTTGGCAACCCGGAAAGGCGCCTGCGGCAAGTGCCGCCTCGACGATGGAGTCTACCGAGTCACACAGGCTCGCGCGCATCCCCTCTGCCGTCGGGGAGGTGCGTCCCAGGCGGCTCTTGGGTATGTAAACGCCTGTCCCTATGGTCGCTGTCGGCGGTATATTCACCGGCAAGGTGCCCTCTACGGTGATGCCTCCAAATACTGCCATAGCGGCTGCCTTGCGCAGCGACGGCAGATTGTCATATGCCACCAACACCGCCTCGCTCTGCTGCAGAGCATCGCGGAATTTGTTCATCTGGTAGGGGGTCATCATGAATGCGCCCACCAGGGCCTTTGCCTCGGTCAATCTGCCATATATATTCCGTGCGTTGGCATCATCGCTGAACACTGCCGCTACCACCACATCGTGGCTCAATATCTGCTTGAGCATTGATGCATCTGCCGCCCCGGGCATCTCATAGCAGTCCACGGCGCTATACCGGCTGCAAGTCTCCGCAAAGAGGTTGTCGCCGGGCTTGCCGATGGTCACCACGGCTATGCTCTGATGTGCCAAGTCGCCTATCGGCAGCACATCGTTGCGATTCCACAGCGCGGTGATGCACTTGTTGCTCAGCGCGTCTATCAGTGCCATGCACTCGGGCGTATTTATCCTCTCCATCAGCCCTTCGATCTCGATGGGCTGATATTTATGCACTCCCAATATATATTTGTAGCGCAACACGCGTTTGCAATGCTCTTCTATCACCTCGCGCGAGATTTTTCCACTCTGCACCAAGGCATATATGGCATCTATGTCGCCGATGGGATCGTCGGAGGTCTCCATTACGTCGCAGCCTGCTTTAAGTGCCTCTACTGCACTGTTATAGCCCTCGAGATGAGCACCTTTCATGCTCAGTGCGTCGGTATATATCAAGCCGTTGAAGCCCATTTCCTCGCGCAACAGCCCGGTCACCATCTTGTGCGACAGCGATGCGGGGCGCATCGACGGGTCAAGTGCCTCGACTACGATATGCCCGACCATCACTCCCGACAGCCCGGCATCGATATACTCTTGGAAGGGTAGCAAATCGATGCTATCCAATGTGGCACGGTCGTGGTGCACCAAGGTGCGTTCTTTGTGCGAGTCGGTCGATGTGTCACCATGCCCCGGGAAGTGCTTGGTCACTGATTGCACGCCCACCGACTCCATGCCTTGTGAGAATGCGATTGCCGCTGCCGACACGCGGTGCGGGTCCTCGCCGAAAGAACGCCGCCCGATTACCGGGTTGCGCGGATTGGAATTTACATCTACCACCGGCGCATAGTCCACGTCGATGCCGGTCAGGCGGCAGTGACGTCCCATTTCTTTGCCGTATTCATATATCAGCGACAGGTCATTCACCGCGCCCAGTGCCATATTGCACGGAAATTTGGCAGTGCCGCTGATGCGCATTGCCAAGCCCCATTCGCCGTCAAAGGTCATCATCAACGGCACCTTGGCGATGCTCTTGGCATAGTTGGTCATCTCTATATATTCTTCGAGCGAACCGGCAGTGAACAGCAAGCCGCCCACGCCGTTCTTCTCGACATAGCGCTTGATTACTGCGCGGCTGTCCGCTCCGCGAGTAGGCACAACTTTTGGAAATACCAATTGTGCCACGCGCTCGCGCTCGCTCAGGCTGTTGTACACCGAGTCGACCCATCGGCTGCAGGCATCTTGCTCGGTCGCCGTGTCCAAGTGAGGAACAATTGCCCATGCCGCGGCAAGTGCCGCCAGGGCGATGGATGTGATTAATAGTCGTTTTTGCATGATGATTAGTGTCGTTAGGTAGTTGTTTTATTATCAGGTATTTAGTTCGTATGCATTCTTACTGTGCCATCGGGTTTGATGGTCTTGTTGCGTCCCTTGCCGTTGCGCAGATACTCGAGGATATCCTCGTATACTACGCGCTCGCTGGATGCTACCAAGGTGCTGTGTGTCAGCGGTTCCATATAGTCGCCGCCGTCAACAAGGTAGTTGATGGTCGCCACTCGGTAGGTGCGCTCGGGGTCTACGGGCTTGCCGTTGATGGACGCGCTCACGACCTGAGCGTCCTTGTATTCCTTCTCCTTGGTGCCGGGTATGTAGCTGATTTCCACGCCTTTGCTCACACCATTGCCATTGGCGCATGCCATTACATAGAAGGCGTCAAGCAAGTCGCTACCCTTGATATCTATCACTTGGATATAGTTCTCAAAGGGTAGGGTGCATATCACTTGACCCTCATGGATGGTCCCTGCCGGTAATCCGCGGCGCAGTCCGCCCTTGTTGAGAATAGCCATATCGACATTGGCTGCCATCTCGCTGCCCAATTGCAGCACCACATCAGTCGCCCAGTTGAGCAACTCGGGCGAGTCTTGAGCCATGGCTCGCTTGCTCTTGCCCACCGGGGTGCGGGTCATCAGCGAGTCTACTCCGGCTCGGTAGGGCTCTACCAAGCTCACCATCGCGCTGTCGATACGCGCATCGAGGCGGCTGTCTACCACTATGGCATGGTTGCTTATCGTCAAGTCATCGAGGTCTATGTATATCTCGCCCACATATCTGCCTTTGCTTTTCATCTGCGTGATTATCACGTCTTTACCCTCGGCATTCGGTACTTTCCATTGGAATTTTGTACTGCCGGGCACCACCAAGTCGTGGCTGTGACCGCCGATGATGATGTCGATGCCCTTGCTACGGCTTGCCAGGTTGAGGTCGCTCAAATAGCCAATATGTGTCACTGCTACCACTACGTCGCAGCCCTCGATATTGCGCAACCACCACGCCATCACATTGGCGGTCTCTACGGCATCGATATATTCTACATTGTTGTATCTGCCCTTGGCAATGATGCCCTCCGGGTCGATATTGATAGCCATGAAGCCTATGCGCTTGCCGCAATACTCGCGCACGCTGTATCGCTTGAACATTGGCTGCAGCGGCGAGCCTTCAAGATTGTAATTGCTGCTGAGCAACTCGGCACGCACCGATGACATTATTGTGGCGATGGAGTCGGCGCCGTTGTCAAATTCGTGGTTGCCCAACATGCGTATGTCGTAACCCATATAGTCCATCAACATTTGCTCCACCTTGCCTCCGTAGAGGTTGAAGTACAGCGACCCTTGCACGGCATCGCCGGCATCTATGAGCAGCACGTTCTTCTCGGCGTTGCGCACACTGTCCACTATCACCCCTCGGCGGTAGATACCTCCGAGATTGCTGTCTTCGTCGGGCTCTATCTGCGAGTGGGTGTCGTTGGTGTGCAATATCACCAAGCGCTCGGCATCGGCGACATTCCACGTCGTCAATGCTATAGTTGTGGCTATTACGGTAATGAGGGATGTATATTTCATAGTATATTAAATTTTATTGAATTGTATCCGTAGGGGTCGCTACGCTGTCGGCTGGTGCCGTATCTACGACGGTTTTCTTGTGGCGGCGTCCGAATATCGAGTCAAAATCGCGCTTGAACATAATGCCGACGCCCTGGGTGGTGGTGGCTTGGCGCAAGTAGTAGTTTTGGTCGTTGTAGCGGTTGTAGCCTTTCAGTCGCCAGGTGCCGCGCGGTGTCAGCAGGTATTCGATGTCAAAGTCACCGATAAATTGGTTGGTATTCAGCGACTTGTCGCGATAGCCGAAGTTGCCGTTGAGCAACAGACGATTGTTGAGCAGGCGCGATGACAGTGCCACATCGAGTTCGATATCGCTGAAGTCACCGCGGTCGCTACGCAGGTTTGGCGCGATGCTCCAATTGTCGCTCAACTTGCCCAATATGTTGGAGATTTGGCTCGAAATTGTTGATGCCGCTACCGAGAATATTTCGTTGCCCTTAGTGGTCGATGCCATGTAGTCGGGCGTGTAAAAGCGGTTGAGTGCCAGCAAGTAGATGATTTGGCGGCTCATCATGTCCTCGGTGGAGATAATCGACCTCACCTTGCGATAGGTGTCTGACGTGAGGGTGGGGAAGCGGAGGTCAAATGTGATATCCGGCTGACGCATATCGCCGTTGACTTTCAGCAAGGCTTGCACCGGCACATTGGTGCGGTTGAGGTCGCGGTCCTGCGTGAATGACTCGTCGAGATCGCTCAGATTGGCGTTCAGCGAGTACACGGCGAGCAAGTCCAACTCGGCTGAGTAGGGATCGCCCTTGAAGGTGATCGAACTGCCTTGCTCTATAGTAAAGTCCTTGATGATAATGTCTTGCAAGGTGAAGTTGTAGTCGCCACGGTCGAGGGTATAGGTGCCGCGCATGCCCAGGAAGTTGTCGGTGGAGTTGTACTCCATCGCCAAGTCGCCCGAGCCGTAGGCGCGGATGCGGTCGCCTCCCACCGGGTCCATCACTATTATCAGTTCGGCTTCGGGGGTGATATCCACCTTGATATCCATCAAGTATGCCGAGGGCTCATCTTCGGCGGCTTGTGCCAGGCGCCGTGCTTGGTATTCGCGCACTATGGCAGGTATGTCGTCATAGTTGTTGTCTACATCGTCCTCGGCTTTGGTGATGTCGTTGAAGGTGATAAACGAGTACTGCTCGGCATCGAGGCGGTCGGTGAGCACAAAGGTGAATTGCGAGTGTTGTGCTGTGGTCATATCCACGCCGATGAATACCTTGCCGGGCTCGCCCTCAATGGTCGCGCTGCCGTTGCCGTAGATGGTGCCCCACCAGTCGGGGTTGAGCCGCGAGGTAACGTTGTAGCACAGCAAGTCGCGAGCCTCGGTGACCTTGAAGTTGAACACCGGCAGGTGGAAGTAGTCGTGCTTCAGCCATCCGTTGAGTTTGGCTGTCTTGCCGTTAACATCGCGTATCGTGATATCTTTCAGCGTGATAAGTCCCGGGGTGATGTGCAGCGAGTCGTTGGCGGTGTAGTAGGTGTTGGTGAAGTCGATTTTCAGTCGCAAATTCTCGGCGAAGACATCGCCTGTGAGGTCTATGTCCTTGAAGGTGCCGAAGAGGCGCGCCTTGCCCGATACATAGCCGCTGATATCGCTGGTGAATGCCTCCATAAAGGGCTTCATAAAGCCTACACGCACATGATTGGCATCGAAATTCAGGTCCAACGACTCCTTGGTGGCAAAGATATCGCCCCAGATGCGCGAGTGTTGTCCCTCGGGATTGACGATGTCGGCATCGAGGAAGAACGATTGCTTATCGTTGTCCCAGTGAGCGGTGATGTCGGCGGTGCCCAGGGTGCAGTAGTTGTAGCCTATGCTATCGACGTGCAGGTCGTCGGTGCACAGGATAGGTTGACGCGATAATACTTCGGTGGCAATAAAGCGCCCGGTGGCTCGTCCGCCGATGAGCGCCTTGTCGATCTCGAGGGTCTCGAAGATTGATGCCAATGCTATATGGTCCAGGTCGATAGTCAGCGAGTCGGCTGCGGTAGCCGAGGCGCTGCCATCGATATTGATCGATTGGGTCGATGATTTCAGCGAAAAATTGTACACATCGAGGCGGTTTTCACACCATGACAGTGAGGAGCGCCCGATTTCCCACAGGTCCTCGCCGAAGTTGATTTGCCCGGGATTGAAGTCGTTGTCGATGCACAATTGCCCGTTCTCGCTGCGCGACAGCAGGGTTGAGAAGTTGAATTGTCCGTTCAGGGGTATCTTGCGGTCCAATTGCCAGTCGACTCGGGTGTCAAGACGGTTGAGGCTGCCACTGACATCTACCACCACGGTCATAGGTCCCTTCTTGGTGGGTGTGCGCAGGGTCGCAAATGCCGTGGCTCGTTGGTCCACGCCATCTATCATCACTGTCGACACGGTTTGGTCAATGATTTTATCGCCTTGTTGCAGATAGGGAGCATCGAGGGTGAAGGTAGCCAGTTTTTGCTCGCCGTTGAGCGATGCTGAGAACTCTACCGGGTAGATTACTTGCACCGGCAACTTGAAGAACTCACACAAGCCCTCGGCATTGGCTAAGGTGAAGTCGGCTGCAAAGCGGTTGTGGTCGTTTGCCGCTATGGTGTCAGCCTTGATAACATCGGGGAGGACGGTCGCTGCGAGGTTTTTGATGGTCGGCGCCAAGGTCGAGGGCACTATGTCACCGCGCACGCTACCATTGAGGAAGTCGGATGTCACCGTGAGTATGTCCTGCGAGGCGGCGCGGTCCAGGTCTATGGTAAATTCCTTTAAATCAAGACTATGATTCTTGTGATCGCTATATCGAGCATCGGTGAGCGACACGGTGCCGCTGATGTCATCGAGGTATGAGCCGCCACCATTGACGCTGAGGTGCCCCGAGAGGGTATGCCCTTCCATGCCTCCGAATTTGAGGGCTCGTGGCTTGATAGCGTGAAGGTCGGCAACTATATCCACCACTTTGTAGGGATTGGCTACATAGGCGCTTGCCTCGATATCGAAGGAGGCATTGAGGTCACAGGAGTTGATGCTCGCTGTCACCTCGCCTTCGCTGCTGTCGTAGGTGCCCGACACGGCAATGCCGGTATAGGTGTAGCCCAGTGCTTGCAGTTGGTTGATATCTACATTGCCGGTGATGGCGGTGTTGTATGGAGATACCGAGCCTTTGGCGGTGAGGGTCGCCGTCATGGTGCCCAAGTCGCTCGAGCCGGTGAGTGCCGCGAGGTTGAGCCCGCGTATCGAGCCGCGGCTGTCAAAGGCGATGCTGCGATAGCGGTCGGGCGTGGTGACCTTGCCGTTGACCACGATACGCGCGCCACGGTTGATGGCGGTCATATCGAAGGTGGCTCCCGTCATATCGCCCTTGGCGGTGCCTACCACCGCGATGTCGCCTATATAGCGTAATGCCTTGGTTTGCTTGATATTGAAGGCGCGTGTCAGTGCCATCGCCTCAGCGGCTGTTGCATCGAGGCGCAGGCGCAGAATGTTGAACTCGGGTCCGCTGATGCTGTCACCACGGTTGATGGAGCCCATCATCTCGAAGCGCGAGTCCTTGTCATCGCTGATATTCAAGCGGTTGATATTCACACCGTTGTGACTCACTGTGACGGCGAAGTCGGCGGTGATGACGCGCTCGATATTCTTGAATGCCGGCACTGCCCACAGCAGGTCGTTGGTTGAGATGGTCATCGGCTCGAGTGGCTCGATGGCTATGTTGCGGCTGCTGATGATATCGCTTGATGTGCCGAAGTCCTTGATATCCACCTCGATAGGCTTCAATGCGATGCGCGATGCCGGCAGTTCCAGCACAAAGTTGCGTAGCGATATGTGTTGTGGTGTGGCTATTACTCGGGCTTGTAAGTCCTTGAGTATCAAGCCAGAATGTTCGCACAGCGACATGGTCTCCAAGTCTACGTCCCAGCGCTCGCGGCTCCCTTGGCGTATGTAGGCGTGGAGTCCGAGACCGCTGACATGGATATGGGCGGGGTTGAATTTGCCCGTGGAGTCGGGCTCGGAGAGCACGTCGTAGTGCAGACGCCCGTTGCGCACCACCACGGTGCCTATCTTGAGGTTGAAATTGCTCGGCTCTTTGTTGGAGTCCTTGGGCTTGAGATGCTCGATGATGCCGGCGATGTTTAGTGGCGCTTGTGGGTCAGCGCGGTATATACTCACCTCGGGAACGTCGATGACTGCATAGTCAAACTCAAAGGCACCGGTGTTGAGGAAGGTCAACAATTCAAATCGCGCTGCGATACGCGCCGCTGTGAGTGCCGGCTTGCCATTGTCATCGTTGACACGTACGCCATTGATTACCACGGTGTTGAATGGGTGATAGACCACATTACCGATACTTACTTCGTTGCCCAATAGGTTGGTCAACTCGCGCTCGGCAACACTGCGTATCTTATCTTGTGCCCACGGCGTGGATACAACGACATATACGCCCACCGGTATCGCTACAGCGAGCACCAGCAGGGTCACGATGGCAATTCGGAGAACCTTGCGAACAGTGTTCATATCTATCCACAAAGTTACAACTTTATTTCCGTTCCCACAATATAAATATTTAACAATAATGCCGCCTCAATCACGAGGAATCCAGCGGCGGGAGTACATGCGCCACAGGAAGATAACACCGCGGAAGCATAATTCGACAGCCATGGCAATCCACACACCTCGTAACCCCATGGTGGGGGCGAGGATAGCTGCTAAGGGGATGCGCACTGCCCAGATGC
>JBJEDD010000094.1:0-3085 GCA_051871715.1 Muribaculaceae bacterium
ATCCAACGATTTGCTTCAACCACTGCTCGCCAAGGACTCCGGCTGGATGGCGGTCGCCCCATACCGATGTCCGCAATTCGCTTCCGCCCGCGCAGTTTATCCCGATGGCAGCCTTGCCGCTGTACCACAGCCCGGCTCCAATTACATCAATCAAGAAATCATTGATTCCGAGGGCAATAGCATCTACAGCCAGCCATTCTATTGGCTTCACTCATACGACAACAGCGCCTTGAATATCAATTCAATGGCTTACGACGGCGACGGCAACTTGTGGGTGCTCACCCGTGCCGGTATCCAGATTTGTGACCAAAACGGACGTGTGCGCGGCATATTGCGCCTCCCACTTGACTTTGATGCCGAAAACGGCAAAATTTCCATCAATGATGGGGTGGTCTACATCATCGACAACAAAGATTGCTACGCACGTTGCATACGGGTGACGGCACCTGTCAATGGCTCACGCCCTGCATCGCAAGGTCAGGGCTGAGGCTCCGGAACTATAAAAATCGAGAAATTTACCGAGCCATACTCGCGATGGTTGGTAAATCCGGGCAATGCCGAGAAATCATATGCTCGCGAGTGCTCCACAATCACCATCGTGCCCGGCTTGACCGCTCCACTGCCCAATATCCGCGCCGGTATCTCGTCGAAATGCTCCATAGTATAGGGCGGGTCGGCAAACACTATGTCATAGGGCTGGTGACACGTCTCCAGAAATTTGAACACGTCGCCCTTAATAATTCGATGATTTTCAGCGCCTAACAAGCCCGAGACCTTCTTGATAAAGGTATATTGTGTGGCAGCCTTCTCTACCGAGGTCACCTCAATGCACTCGCGCGAGAGAAACTCAAACGATATGGCACCGGTGCCGGCAAAGAGGTCGAGCACGCGACAATCCTCTATATCCACCATATTCTCCAGCACATTGAAGATATTCTCGCGCGCAAAGTCGGTCGTCGGGCGCGCGGTGATATTGGTGGGCACGTCGAAGCGACGACGACCGTATTTTCCTCGAATTATGCGCATAAGTATCAGGATTTGGGCGTGTTAACTATCATCTCCAACTCGAGGTCGCGAGCGCTCAGCGGCGCTGTCGACGGAATAATGAGCGGCAATACCTTGGGAGCATATTTCTGCAATGCCGGCAACACGGCGGCGCGACGGTCTTTGTCGCCGCCAAGATACACTTCGTCGCCTGCCCCGAGGTCGATATGCGCGGCTGTCGCGGCTGCCAATATATAATAAATGGTGTCGTTGAGGTCGCTACAGGATATGTATGTGGCGGCATCCAAGCCATGATTGTTGTACACAACTATCTCCATATCCCTGCCGTG
The DNA here is from genome assembly GCA_051871715.1 of Muribaculaceae bacterium. Classification (GTDB taxonomy): domain Bacteria; phylum Bacteroidota; class Bacteroidia; order Bacteroidales; family Muribaculaceae; genus CAG-873. The sequence continues at coordinate 1,335 of JBJEDD010000094.1, forward strand.
ACGCAGGTTGACAAACATCTTTGCCGTATTGCCCAGGCGGCTGCGCGTAGCAAAGAATGAGCCAAGAACCGCGATATGGCTGCGCAGGGTGGCGCGGTCGAAGGTGCGCTGAACAAAACGGAATACCTCGCGGTCGACGGCTGCAGCCACACAGTGTCGGCGGTCGATATCGTCAAATATATATGCCGGATTGTCGTGGTCAAACATCTCAGCCAAGGCATCTGCAAGGTCTTGGTCACCGGTTGACTCGCCCGGTAGCACATGGAAGCGCGATGTCACAGCGATCACCGTCGTGCGCTTGAACTGACTGAGCAGCAGCGGATTGCTATACACTGCCTCCTCGAGCGCTGCAGCCACGGTGGAGGTCACCGTCAATGGTATCCGAGCCACCAACGGCTCCTCGCCGGGGTCGTCGCCGGTGATCAGCACCTCAAGCACCGAGTTACTGAAACTCAGTGTCAAATACCTATGCTCGGTATCCTTTATCAGGTCGCGTGTCAGTGGTGTCGCTATCATCGACAACAAAGTTAAGCATTTTTTTGCAATTCACACCTCTCTGCCCCCATTATTTCACATTCACACGTCCTTGAACAAGTCTTCCATTGTTATTACACGTTGAATATCATCTGAATATTCATTACGCTTTATCCCATTAGCGCTCACCAATACCTTGTGAATGGTCTTGGAGGTACCTGTTTCGCGCTTGAACACTTCTTCTTTGCGCAGTATATCGTCAAGGTCGCTTGATTGCATCTCCCAAGGTGTTGAAGTATACTTCATTTCACACAGGCTTATCACATCATCATCTCTATCAATGAGCATATCAATCTGCGCTCCCGGTTTACTCCCGGTCGAACGCCAGGAATAAACACCGGAGATTATTCCGGATATACCTAAAGCCTGTTTTATCTGCTCGATATGCAATAAGCACACTCGTTCAAAACTCAGTCCACACCAGGCATAATATGCGGGCTTATTGATGCTATGCGACCACATTTGCGGGTCCTTGCGCGTATTACCACTAATAAACTCATAATAAAATATTGTGAATGGGTCTATCAGTTGGTATATGCAGTCCTTCTTTTCGTTTCCAAGAATATTATAACTACGGATAAAGCCACAGTTTTCCAAATCTTTTAACACTTGGCTAAACCCACCGTTATCGACAAACTTTCCCTGCTTTACTAATTCTGTTCGAGTTAAACCTGCTCTTTTCTCTGACAAGAGTTTTACCACCTTAATATATCCCTCGGGGCTTTTAAATAGCGATGCATATAATGCGTCAAACTCATTGTATAATTCTCCGTCCGGAGCAAAAAAAATACGATCAATATTCTGAGCCAGGCTCAAGCCCTTTTGCATAGCCTTCCAGTAGAAGGGTATGCCTCCCATAATCATATACCCTTCTACCAATTGCTTATGTGACATCACCACCTTGCGGCTATTCATATATTGTTCACATTCTCCGAGTGTGAATGGGCGCAAGGCTATCTTATAATCGACTCGATTGTGCAAGCCTCCTTTATTCATTACTATCTTATTGATAATCCATGAGGTAGCACTGCCGCAGATTATCAAACAAATATCTTTGCGAGCACTTGCCCACGAATTCCAAAAATGCTCCAACGCCGAGATCAGCCCTGATGAGCGAGTATCCATCCATGGCAATTCGTCTATAAAAATTACCTTCTTGGGCTCATTTGACTGCTTTATCAAATCTTTCAGCAGATTGAATGCCTCAATCCAGTTGG
>JBJEDD010000095.1:0-3085 GCA_051871715.1 Muribaculaceae bacterium
GCTACCTTATTGATGCAAAAATTGGCAAGGTCATATACGACCTAGCCAATTTTTGAGAGGGGTGATGTTTTGCTATCCCACAGGTAGCGTCAGTGGCTTCGCCACTTCCGCTACCCGGGGATGTGACTGAAACACAGGTCAAAATGAGCTAAGTCGTATAGATTTTGCTCATTTTGCAGATATGCTAAGTCGTATATGACTTTGCTACCTTAGGGATATTCTACAAATAGTTAACTGATTATTTGTCAAATAGATAAATATTTTGTAACTTTACAGAAAACCCCCGATGGACCCATCTCGGGCTTATTCGGGGGTAAATTCTTTTTATTAGGCTATGAAGTTACAACAAATTTCTGACATATCACCAACAATTGCTTTCACAGAGTTCGATATTTTGCAAAAATATCGTGAAAGTTTCCGTATTAGCGAACTTGGTCGCATTCGTAGCCTGCTCCCGATTAAGGAATTGGCTAAAGTTATCAACTCTCATTTCCGCCGAAAGCATCCTCAGGGCAAGAAGCCGATGTTCTCGCCCGAAGGGGAGGTGGCACTTATGTTCTTGAAGTCGTATTTGTCAACATCGGACGATGGGCTGGTGGAAATGCTTAATGGCAACATCCACATGCAGATGTTTTGCGGTGTGTATATCGACCCTGAGCGACCTATTAAGAATGGAAAGATAGTGAGCGCGATACGCAACCGCATTGCCGAGGTGCTCGACATCAAGGAGCTTCAGAAGATATTATACAATAGCTGGAAAAATGGGCTGAAGGACAAGGATTTGTGTCTCACCGATGCCACTTGCTATGAGAGCCATTTGCGTTATCCCACAGACGTGAAACTACTGTGGGAGTGTTGCGAATGGCTTCAAAGTTTGATTTCTAAAACATGCAAGAAACTGAAGGAGCGATTGCCTCGCAACAAATATCTCGACATCGATCGCGCTCATCTGAGCTACGCCAAGCAGCGCAAACACACTCAAGCCGCAACGAGGAAGATGCGTCGTCGACTGCTCGCCCTGCTTTGCAAACAGATTGGGCAATGGGACTATTTGTGCAAGGTCCACACCATTGACATTGATCTCACTGCCGAGCAATCAAAACGCTTGGCAGCCCTCAAAGAGGTGTATCGGCAGCAGCGCGCCCTGGCCGACAGGCAAGAGGTGAAGCATCGCATAGTGAGCATCGACCGCCCCTATATTCGTCCCATCGTACGCGGCAAAGAAAACAAGCGAGTGGAGTTCGGCGCCAAAGTCAACAACATACAGATTGACGGCATTTCGTTCATCGAGCATCACTCATTCGAAGCATTCAATGAAGGCACGCGTCTTCAGCAATGCGTTGAGTATCAACAAGAACTCACCGGAGAAAAGGTAGCTCGCGTAGGTGCCGACACTATCTATGCCAACAACGACAATCGCCGATATTGTTCCGAGCACGGCATTATCACATGCTTCGTGCGCAAAGGGCCTAAGCCAAAAGACGAGGATGCCAAAATCGGCACCGCACGCCGCATCATCGGTTCGCTACGAGCCACAGCAATGGAAGGCAGTTTCGGCAATCAAAAGCAACACTACGGCGTAGGACGAATAGCCGCCCGCAACTCTCGAAGCGAAACGCTACTACTCTTCTTCGCCATCCACATGGCCAACGCCGCCATCATGGCAGCTCGCCAAATAGCCAAAGAAGAAAAAGAGAAACAAGCGAAACGACGGCGAAAAGTCAGAGCCTAACAAACGAACACCCTAATTTTGCGCCTCCGCTTCCGCACGGAGGCGCTTCGCCACGCCCAAAATCAATCGAAAAATCGAATTTTCACCCTCCGAGAATCAAAAATTTCAGCTCAACACCAACATTGCACCGACACATCACATCCTCAGCCACTCGCCGCCACATAAAATTTGGGTATTAACTGAAATTTCCTACCTTAAACACCTTAAATACCTTAAACACCTTAAACACCTTAAACACCTTAAACACCTTAAACACCTTAAACACCCTAAACACCTTAAATACTCAAATTCCTTAAGCTCCCATGCTGCCCAAAAATTCCCGGTCTTCCCAAAAATCACACACAAAAAAAAGCCAACCTCCCGGCTGGCTTTTTCAAAATATAAACTAATAATTATATCTTATCTCTTAATGAATTTTACGCTCCTGCTTCCATTTATACTGAGGTAATAGAAACCGGATGAAAGATTCTGGACAGATATAGTAACTTCATCGGAATCACCTGCAAATGTGGCTGTTTTTACCACAGCACCGGATACCGAGTAAAATTTAACTTCTTTAATTTCAAATGGAGCAGTCACGGTGATTTCTGAATCAGCCGGAACAGGGAATACGCTTATTTCGTTTGCTTCAACATCTTCTATGCCTGTTGTGCCTCCGTATGTGGCAGTTGCACCACCGATTGTTTCCATTTGAAAAGCAGTGTCTGCTGCATAAATAGGCATGATAATGTATTCATATTGCTCCAGTAGTGAATTGCGGAGTTCATTGATTTCTTGGTCCGTTTTGCCTACTTTCTGCTCTTCTGTCAGAGGGTCTGTAAGGTAAATTGAGAAGACTGTACCTTCCATACCTTCATTATTACCATTTTCAATGAGAGGATAGCCCGGGTTGTTATCAAAGTCGTATGAACCCGGAATTCTTGCAATTGGTTCGCGCGGGTATGTTCCATCATCGTCTTTAGATCCGAATTGCGGACATTGACCCGGTGCTTTGTTGGAAATTTGCTGTGTTGGCAGACCGTTGTCAATTACCCATACACCACGTTCAAATTCAGTACGAGTATCTTCAACTAACTGATAGTTGCCATCACCGTCCAATACCGGATTGCCTTCAGAATCCACTACCAAGCAGTAATATGACTCACATGTGATTTCATGCATATTGCCGTCCGGTGTTTTAACGTATAATACGTAGTAAGAAACAGGGTCGTGAGTACCGTCTTTGAGCTTGAATGAAACATCTGTACGGATTGGGAATTCTACGTCCGGTTCGGAATTTATTGTTTCAAGAACGGCATATTGGGCTTTTACCTCAGGGTCAACTACATCCATATTTATATCAATGTAACTCTG
>JBJEDD010000096.1:0-3064 GCA_051871715.1 Muribaculaceae bacterium
TAAACCGTTCTGTTTCAGTGTATTAAAGCCAAAACTGTCAAAGATGGAAAGTTACATATATTGCTCCACTCTTGCAAGAATTTTCATTTGTTAAAAACACATAAACAATTAATTTTTTGCACAAGCCGAAGTTTTATGCGCAAAGATTTGCGTATTAAAAAAATAATCATCAACTTTGCCATACCAATAAAAATAGATAAAGACTACCATAATGAACGAACAAATTGATTGGAAGCATCTTCCCTTTGGTTACTACCCTACCGACTACAATGTGCGCTGCACATTCAAGGACGGCAAGTGGGGCGAAATTGAGGTAACATCCTCCGACAAGATTGAGTTACATATGGCTGCTACTTGCTTGCACTATGGACAAGAATTGTTTGAAGGTCTTAAAGCCTTCAGAGGCAGTGATGGCAAGGTGCGCATTTTCCGTATGAAAGATAATGCCGAGCGTGTACGCTCATCGGCTCGTGGCATCCTCATGGAACCTATTCCCGAAGACCTTTTCTGCCGCATGTGCGAAATGGCGGTCAAACTCAACGAGCGTTTTATCCCCCCGTATGGCAGTGGCGCATCGCTTTATATCCGTCCGTTGGAAATCGGTCTCTCGCCCAGCATCGGTGTTAAGGCTGCCAAGGAGTATATGTTTATTGTCATGGTTACTCCCGTAGGTCCATATTTCAAGACTGGTTTCGGTTGCACGGATATTTGCATTATGCGCGACTACGACCGCGTGGCTCCGCGTGGCACCGGTCGTTACAAGATTGGCGGCAACTACGCTGCATCGCTCGTTGCCTCTGAGCATGCTCATGAGATGGGTTTCTCGGCTGTCCTCTTCCTTGACCCCAAGGAAAAGAAATACCTCGATGAGTGCGGCCCCGCCAACTTCTTCGCCATCATCGACGGCAAGTATGTAACTCCCAAGAGCGACTCCATCCTTCCGTCGATCACAAATCGCGCACTCATGACTTTGGCTCGCGATATGGGCATTGAGGTTGAAGAGCGTCATATCACCGTCGAAGAATTGGAACGCGCATCCGAAGCCGGCGCTTGCGGCACTGCAGCTGTTATTTCGCCTGTGGGCAAGGTCAAGGATATTGACACCGGTAAGGAATATGTCATCGCTCGCGACGGCAAGCCCGGACCCATTTGCACCAAGCTGTACAATGCTCTCAGCGACATCCGCCTCGGCGATGCACCCGACAACCACGATTGGAATACAATCCTCGATATATGATAGACTGTTCTTGGGAGGCGTTATACGAGGCATTTTACCCATCGGGTACTCGTGCTCGCGCTATTCTTGAGAAGCACTCCCGGTCTGTCGCACAATTGGCAATAGAGTTTAATGAACGACTTACTCCGCGCTTAGACCCGGAGCAAGTCGTTCTTGCTTCAATGCTCCACGATATCGGCATATTCCTCACTAATGCCCCGTCAATTGATTGCCATGGCTGCCAGCCATACCTCAGGCACGGCATACTCGGTGCCGACCTCCTTCGCCGACATGGCTACCCCGAGTATTTGGCAAGGGTTGCCGAGAGGCATACAGGCTCGGGCTTGACACATGCTCAATCGCTCGTTCTCGGTATCAATGTGCCCGAGTCGCGCATCCTTTATCCCATCACCACACTTGAGCGCCTCATTTGCTACGCCGACAAGTTCTATAGCAAGACCGGCACCATGCAACGCAAGCCGCTCAACAAAGTAAGGGCATCGTTAGCCCGCTTTGGCTCCGATGCCCTTAGTCGTTTCGACGACTTACTCGCCCAATTCGGCGAGCCGTCCGAATAATTCAATTACAAATTTTTAACATACCAATCGCAGGCTATCTTCAAGCCGTCGCGCATCGAGAATTGAGGGTCGTACCCGAGCAATTTGCGAGCCTTATCAACCGATGCCAATGAATGCGGAATATCACCGGCGCGATTGGGACCGTGTGTCGGTACAATCTCAGCCACAGCCTTGTCGTGCTCGCTGAGGAACTCCTTGAGGTAAGACACCAATTGATTGAGCGTTGTGCGCTCGCCATATGCGGTATTATATATCTGGTTCACTGCCTCGGGATTGGTGGTCTCCATAGCACGGATATTCATCTCAATCACATTATCTATATATGTGAAGTCGCGCGAATATTCGCCGTCGCCATTAATATTGGGGGCTTCGTGCTTGAGGAATTTTTTCACAAACAAAGGAATTACCGCTGCATATGCTCCATTAGGGTCCTGGCGACGTCCGAAGACGTTGAAATATCGCAATCCGACATATTCAAAATCGCCATATGTGCGCGCAAATACATCGGCATACAATTCATCGACATACTTGGTGATGGCATAGGGCGACAACGGCTTGCCGATTACATCCTCGACCTTGGGCAACGTTGCTGAATCGCCATAGGTTGACGACGATGCCGCAAATATAAAGCGCTTAACCTTGAACTCGCGAGCCGCAATAATCATATTCAAGAAGCCACCGATATTCACAGCATTTGTGGTCGCAGGGTCTTTGATTGAGCGAGGTACCGAGCCTAAGGCTGCTTCATGGAACACATATTCACATCCCTCGATCGCCTTGCGGCAATCTTCGATGTTACGAATATCACCGACAATCAATGTAAATTGGTCGCCGAATTCATTCATCAATGGTATGAGATTGTGCATATGTCCTGTAGCAAAATTATCAAGACACACCACTTGATGACCTTTGTGAAGCAATGCCTCACACAAGTTTGAACCGATAAAGCCGGCACCGCCGGTAACAAGAATTTTTGACATATCTTATATTTTAATATATTTCGTCGGATTTTGCACTGCAAAGTTAGCAATAATCAGCGAAATAGAATACATAATTCAAAACAACCTCAAAAAATATTTGCAAAAACTTGCACAAACCAAAAAATAGCCGTACCTTTGCAACGCTTTTCCGAAAGCACGATTCGCTAGCTCAGCTGGTAGAGCACAACACTTTTAATGTTGGGGTCGTGGGTTCGAGCCCCACGCGGATCACTAAAGGGTCACCACCTGAACAAGGAGGTGACTCTTTTTTTGTGTCTATACCTACCTAT
>JBJEDD010000097.1:0-12011 GCA_051871715.1 Muribaculaceae bacterium
GCCCCAGCCCGGCGGCACACAATAACATCTGTTGAAATATAGTCATAATAATAAAGAGGCGTTTACAATAATCGCTGCAAAATTACAGAAATTGTTCCATAAATAAAAAAATACATCTAAAAGGAGTGATATTTTCAGATTTTGTTGCTATCTTTGCCATGTTTGTAAAGTTTTACACATAAAACGATAGCAAAATATGAGCGAATATTTGAGAATACGGAATTTCGGTCCGATTGTAGATATCGAATTAGAAAATATAGTCCCCCTTACAGTTCTAATAGGGGAATCCGGAAGTGGCAAGAGTACTGTCATGAAGGTTCTCTCTATGTTCAGGTGGATATATAAGCGCGTAGTGTTGCGGTCGTATGTGAGACAAGCAAAGATAAAAAAGACCGGTATAGGCATTCAGATGAAGACACTGCTGAAAACATCGCAGCTGAATGAGTATCTCAAAGATGATACGGCGATAGAATACCGCAGAGATGCATATACCATTTCCTATGAAAATGGTAAATTGAATGCCCAGGCAGATATACCGGCAGATAATCTGAGTTTGGAAAAAATCTGTTATATATCGGATAAACGTTCGATGATACCGGATTTCTTGGAGAATAAGATAGAGCGGAAGAACGCCAACTATCATTTGCAAGATACATTGGAGAACTTTGTTTTGGCAGCCGATACCATTCGCCAATTGCCGTTGGATTATCTGAATGTAGAATTGAAGATTGAAAAGGGTAGCAAGGGCGACAAATATATGATAAAGAGTACAGATGGGACACCGTGCTCAATACAATTGCGCAACTCGTCGTCGGGAATGCAGACAGTGACTCCCTTAAGCCTGATAGTGGAGTATTACGCCAAGAAATTTGATTCGCAAAAATCTATGAATTCCTCACTATTCAGTTATTTGCAAGATAATGATAAACTTGATGCATTCAATACGGCGAAGAATATCGGCGAAATAAAGAAGAAGAATGTGCATCTGTTTGTCGAAGAGCCCGAATTGAGCCTTTACCCGGAGAGCCAGAGGCACTTGATAGATTTCTTGGTTAATCGATGCTTTATGCTTGAGCATCCATATAATATGACATTGATGTTGGCAACCCATAGCCCGTACATAGTCAATTATTTGAATGTCTTGATGCGCAGATCCCAAGAGCAAGGCAAGGTTTTCATCAGCCCCGAAGATGTGAGCGTATATGAGATCTTTGAAGGCTGTGCAGGTGAACTGAAAACACTCAATGGCAGACCCATCATTGATACACGTTCGATGTCCGAGCCGATAACGGAAATGTATACCGAATTTAATGCATTGTGATTTTGGAACAGTTATTGAAGTCCGAAATAATCGGAATATTGAACTCTATAAAGAGAGGCAATGCGCCGGAACTCACTGATAATGAGATAATACCACAGTGCTTTGAGACATCCGAGCATAAGTTTGACTTAGTTGATTTACGAGCCGATTGTCCCATCTGCGAGTTTGAAACAGGCACCGCGCATTACATAAACGGAGAGGGGAATAATACATATGATCTGAAAATAGTTTGTTACGACGACTTTATTCATCAATTCACGTTTGATGACGGTAAGGGGCACACTCATGTCGGGATACTGAAAGACGGGGTAAGAGTGGCTGATTTCTTGATTTATGAACAGTCAGCCACAAAAGCTATATTCATCGTTCATGAGTTATCCGACGAAGCATCAGAAAGGAAGATTAAAGTGGCAAGGAAACAGCTATCGGATACATTGAATCAACTCTACAAATCAACAAGAATAGGCAATTACATAGATGGATTCGGGCAGAAAATGTGCTTTTTGTCGGCAAATGATAGCCGAAGAATTGTTGAAACAGAGGGGATGGCAGACGGGTTTAATGAAATATACAAGGTGCTACCGGAGCCGATACAGTTCAATTGGGGACAAATCGGTACGCATAAGTTCACTGCATTCGAAACAAGCTATGTGCAACTGAAGAAATAATGCTTGTTATATAGATTATATCTTCGCAAGGAACTTAATGATATAAAAGCATTAAACATTGGGTTACAGACCCTTATGTAATAAGGAGAGCTAATATAGAAAGGGCGAATACGTTGCTGTATAATTCGCTTTTTAACAATTAATGTACTGAATATCAGTGGTGTACAAAGGGCGAATATACTATGTGATAGATATGGTATGAGCCAACTTATCGAATATAGAAAGCCGGACTCGTTTGCATATATTGCTTGTATTCTTGGCTGATTGCAAGAAAAAACTGTTTATTGGTGGGATATTGTGTTTTTTTTAGTACCTTTGCAGTTGATATTGAAAAAACCGCAAAATGAGAGTAAAGATACATCACGAAGGCAATACGATATTGATTATCGGCATGGTAGTGCTGATTGCGCTGAATGTGCCGTTGTGGCTGTGTGCCGACGTGGTGGCGATACCGATAGTGAGCACGGCAGTGACGGGTGTCTTGTATCTCACGGCGGTGAACTTCTTCAGGTCGCCGCGGCGCCACTATACGGGCGAGCGCGACGGCGTGGTGCTGTCGAGCGTCGATGGCAAGGTGGTAGCCTGCGAGGAGGTGTACGAGCCCGAGGTGCTGAAATGCCGCTGCATGCAGGTGTCGGTGTTTATGAGCATATTTAATGTGCATGCCAACTGGTACCCCGTGGAGGGCACCGTGATACACTCCTATCACCAGCAAGGGCGCTTTATGTCGGCTTACCTGCCCAAATCGAGCGTGGAGAATGAGCGCTCGACGGTGTTGATTAAGACGCCGGGGGGCGAGGAAGTGCTGGTGCGCCAGATAGCCGGAGCGATTGCGCGGCGCATCGTGACATATGCCGAGCCGGGCGACCAGGCAGTGCTCGATGAGCACTTGGGCTTTATAAAATTCGGCTCGCGAGTGGATATTTTCCTGCCGCTCGGGAGCAAAATCAATGTAAAACTTGGCGACAAGACCATCGGCGGCATGACCGTGATAGGGCACTTGCCGAGCCATGACCGAAGCGCAAACTAATGTCAAAAAAAGCGACATCATTTATACCCAATATCATCACGCTGTGCAACCTGCTGTCGGGGTGCGTGGCGTTGTTCTTTGCATTCCATATCGGCGATATCTACGGCTCGTTGACGGGTCTGCACCTGTGCTGGATAGCGATAGCAGCGGCAGCGGTCTTTGACTTCTGCGACGGAGCCTCGGCACGCGCATTGAAGGCATACTCGCCCCTGGGGGCTGAGTTGGACTCGCTGAGCGACTTGGTGTCCTTCGGGGTAGCGCCGGCGATGATGATGCTCAACATCATGGACGCCAACGGTGCCGGCATGGCAAAGATGCTGTCGATGCTGATAATAGCCCTGGCAGGCGCGATGCGCTTGGCAAAGTTCAATACCGACAGCGAGCAGACCACCACCTTCAAGGGTCTGCCCATCCCGGCAAACGCTATCTTCTGGATAGGCTTCGCGGCATGGATTGAGCGCTATGTGTATCCCGGCGATGTGCCGGTGATAGCCTTGGCGGTGCTGATGTCGTGGCTGATGGTGTCCAACGTCAAGATGTTCTCGCTGAAGTTTCACAACTTCGACATCCGCGAGAATTTCCGCCGTTATGTGCTGATACTGGCTACGATAGCGTTCCTGATTAACTGGGGCGTAGCGGGCTTGGTATGGGCGATAGCGCTGTATATCTTTATCTCGTTGCTCGGGCGCAAAGAAGCCTGATAACACACTTATAACACTTCGACTATGTTGCCATTTTTAATTGTCTGTTTCATACTCTTTTTTGTGCTGCCGCGCGTGGCGATGCTGCTATTCAAGTGGTGGTATCGGCGCAAGGTGCGCAGTGTATTTGAGCAGGCACAGAAACAATATGGCGGGGGTGCTCAGAATGAGCAGCAGCCTCCACAGCCGCAACCCGGGAGGCGCAAACGCATCGACCCGGAGGTGGGTGAATATGTTGAATTTGAGGAAATTAGCGTAACACAGACCGACGAAGAAGGCGAGGTGACAGTCACCGAGACCGAGGCAAAAATCGAAGATGCCGTATGGGAAGACCTGCCCAAGTAAATACCGACGAGCGTAGCCGGCGCATCTATCGTGCCACCATCGCAGGCGGTGTGGTGAATGCCTTGCTCGTCGTGGCAAAGTTCATTGCAGGCATCGCGGGCAATTCGGCGGCGATGATAGCCGATGCGGTGCACTCGCTCAGCGACTTCGCCACCGATGTGGTGGTGTTGCTGTTTGTGAAACTCAGCAGCAAACGTGCCGACAAGGACCACCCCTACGGACATGGCAAATACGAGACCATCGCCACGTCGATAATTGGCGTGGCATTGCTCGCCGTTGCCCTCGAGATCGGCTACGACGGCGTGTGCAAGATATATGCCGTGACGCAGGGCGACACCCTGCCGACACCCGGCATCGTGGCTCTGATAGCCGCTCTCGCGAGCATTCTCGCCAAGGAACTTGTGTATAGATATACTATATATGTGTCGAAGCGCGTCAATTCGCCGGCGATGGAGGCGAATGCCTGGCACCATCGCAGTGATGCGCTCTCGTCGATAGGCACCGCCATAGGCATCGGTGGCGCCATCGCCCTTGGGAGCGATTGGGCAATCCTCGACCCCATAGCCGCCGTGGTGGTGAGCATCTTCATCATCCGCACCGCGCTGATACTCATACGGCGCTCGGGAGGCGAATTGCTCGAGGAGCGCCTGCCCGACGACACCGAGCAGCGCATCCGCGAGATTGTTTATAGCACCCCGCAAGTCGAGGATGTGCACAACCTGTACACGCGTCGCATTGGCTCGGCGATAGCCATCGAGATGCACCTGCGCCTGCCCGGCGATATGCCGCTGAGCGAGGCTCACGAGCGCGCCCGCAGCATCGAACGCGCCCTCCGCGCCGAGTATGGCTCAGCCACCCACATCATGCTTCACCTCGAGCCCATCAAGCCCCAAAAGTGATCAAGAGGCGTGATTTTTACGGAAAAATTGCTTAACTTTGTAGGCAACAAGAGTAGATTATTATGTCAAAGGCAAAGCCCTTCATAAAGTGGGTTGGTGGTAAAAGCCAACTGATCGAGCAACTCGAGGCGCTTCTTCCTGCTGACTTTGCAGCGAGGGCTGACGTGACGTATATTGAACCCTTTGTCGGCGGCGGAGCAATGCTCTTCTATATGTTGCAAAGGTTCCCAAATATCAAGCAGGCGGTAATCAATGATATTAATCCCGACTTGACCCAATGCTATACAGTCATCAAGGAGCGCCCTGAGGCGTTGATTCATGCACTTAGAGAGGTTCAAGATACTTATTATGCATTAAATACCGAGGAGCAGCGTCGTGAGTTTTATTTACAGCAACGCAACAGGTTCAACACCAAGACCCTCGATGCGATAGAAAATAGCACCCTGTTCTTGTTCCTTAATAGGACCTGCTTCAACGGCTTGTATCGGGTAAATAAATCAGGCGCCTTTAATGTGCCTTTTGGGAAATATACAGCGCCCACGATTTGTGACCCTGCCACTATATATGCCGACAGCGAGGTGCTCCAAAGGGTAGAGATAATGGCCGGCGATTTCGAGCGTACTTTTGATAAAATCTCGGGGAATACATTTTTCTACTTGGATCCTCCATACCGACCCCTGAGCAATACATCAAGTTTCAATAGTTATGCCAAAGAGGACTTCAATGACGATGCCCAGATACGTCTCAAACTATTCTGCGACAAATTGCGGGTGTCCGGCGCTGACTTTATGCTCAGCAACTCTGATTGCCTGGCTAAGGACGGCAAGGACCGCTTTTTTGACGACTTGTACATCGACTATAATATCGAGCGTGTATGGGCAAAAAGAAACGTCAATGCCATTGCATCAAAGCGTGGCAAATTAACAGAAATCGTAGTTGATAACTATAACAACAAAGCACCGGTACAACTATGGTGATTTGCTATTCTGAGATGACTGAGCTTATGCGCTTCTACCACAAAAATAGTCATTAAAATTTTATTCTTTCATGAATTTTTCGTCAAAAGACCCGTCCAAAAATCAGCGAAATTCAAATGTTTTTTATCTTTTTCGCTGATTTTTAAGCAAAAGTTGCCAAAATTTTCGGGGGTGGGGTGGGGGACTCGGAATTTTTGAAATGTCGGAGGGGTATTATATTGTGATTTTTTAGGCCATTGTTTGCGTATGTTATATAAATGATATATCTTTGCAAACAAAATGATATCATTATGGAAGCAACCGTTCAGCAAAAGAAAGCAACATTATTCAGATTAAGTCCGGAATTGCTTAGTCGTTTGAAAGAAATGGCACGAATCGAGCATCGTAGTCTAAACAACTTTGTTGAGTGTGTCCTTTTTGACATCGCATATCGAGAACCGAATGATGTAACAAAGGCTGCAATTGAAGAGGCAAGAAGTGGTAAACTCCGAGATGTTCCGCCGATAGATCTTTCGTCACCTGAGGCATTGTTCAAGTCTATGGACTTATGAAGACACTAAAGCCTACTTCGCAATTTAAGAAGGACTTGAAGCGCTATCGTAACAATTCCGGATATATTGCAGAACTGATGAAAGTATTGGGGTATCTTGAAAGGGATTTACCCATACCTCAACATTATAAGCCACATGTGTTAACCGGTGACTGTAGAGGGTGTATGGAATGTCATGTCAAGAATGATTTTCTATTAATATGGATAGACCCGGAGAACAATATGATTGACTTGGTAAGCCTCGGTTCTCACTCCGAATTATATGGGAAGGGTGTTAAGAAATAGCCTGCTTTTGTTAGTGCAAAAATTTTCGGGGTGCGGTAGGGGGCTCGGAAATTTTGAAATGTCAGAGGGTTGTTTTTGATATATTTATTTGTGGGGTAGGGGATTAGGGGCGTTTTTGCTGTCGTGATTTTGGGGTAATCTACGCGAAAAAGGGCGGGCGTGAAGATTGAATTTGAAATTTCCGAAATTTTCTTTAACTTTGTGCTTTAATTAGCACAGATGATTAACTCGTTCCAATGGTTGAGCCGCGGCGTCGACATGCCCGGCATTGATTACGCTCAAATCGAGCAGTGGATTATTCGGGTTGCTCGCGAGCATAATCGGATAGTCGGCGAGGTCGCATATATCTTCTGTGACGACGCGGAGATACTGCACGTCAATCGACAGTTTCTCCAACACGACTACTACACCGACATCATCACCTTCGACAACACGCGCGGACGGCTCATCGGCGGCGACATCTTTGTGTCGCTCGATACCGTGGCGAGCAATGCCGAGGCGGTCGGCACGACCTACGACAACGAGTTGCGTCGCGTGATTATCCATGGTATTCTCCACTTGTGTGGTATCAACGATAAGGGTCCGGGCGAGCGTGAGATCATGGAGGCTCACGAAGATGCAGCACTTGACTTACTTAGCTCATTATAAGGATATTAGAGGAAAATGACATTTGATTTTGACGTCATAGTTGTGGGTGCCGGACATGCCGGCTGCGAGGCTGCTGCCGCCGCCGCGCGCATCGGTGTGCGCACCTTGCTCATTACCCTCGATATGCACAAAATCGCCCAGATGAGTTGCAATCCCGCAATCGGTGGCATCGCTAAAGGGCAGATAGTCAGGGAAATAGACGCAATGGGCGGCTTGATGGGTGTTATCACCGACCGTGCGACCATTCAGTTCAGAATGCTCAACCTCTCCAAGGGTCCGGCGATGTGGAGCCCGCGTGCCCAGACCGACCGCAGCAAATACTCGGCTATGATGCGCGAGGCGCTCGAACACACGCCCAACCTGTGGATGTGGCAAGGTAATGTCGACCGCCTCATCATCGAAGATGGCGCTGTGACCGGCGTCAGCACCGTTGAGGGAGCCATATTCAAGGCTCGAGCCGTGGTCCTCACCAACGGCACCTTCCTCAATGGCTTGATGCATATCGGGCGCTGCAAATTCGAGGGCGGACGCATTTCCGAGCCGGCTGTGCATGGACTCACCGAGCAATTGCGCGAATTGGGCTTTGTCACCGACCGCATGAAGACCGGCACCCCGGTGCGCATCGACGGGCGCTCAATCCATTGGGAAGACACCACACCACAAGCCGGTGACGACAACGGCAACGGCAACTATAAATTTTCCTACTTGCCCGAGGTGCAAGGCAACCTGCAACGTCGCGATTGCTACATTGTATATACCTCCGAGGCAACCCATGAGGTGCTCCGCGAGGGATTGCCCGACAGCCCGCTCTACAATGGACAGATACAGAGCATCGGTCCGCGCTATTGTCCCTCAATCGAGACCAAGATTGTGACCTTTGCCGACAAGACCGAGCACCAATTGTTCCTCGAACCCGAGGGCGAAACAACCACAGAGTTTTATCTCAACGGCTTCTCCTCGTCGCTGCCCATGGATGTGCAGATACGTGCCTTGCACACCATCCCCGCGCTGCGCGACGTCATGATTTACCGTCCCGGATACGCCATTGAGTACGATTTCTTTGACCCCGTGCAATTACACCACACCTTGGAGACAAAGTTGGTCAAGAACCTATACTTTGCCGGGCAAATCAACGGCACTACCGGCTACGAAGAGGCCGCCGGACAAGGCTTGATAGCCGGCGCGAATGCAGCGCTGCGTGTGCAGGGTAGGGAACCCATAGTGCTCGGGCGCGACACCGCTTATATAGGTGTGCTCATAGACGACTTGGTCACCAAGGGTGTCGATGAGCCATATCGTATGTTTACCTCGCGCGCCGAGTATCGTATACTCTTGCGTCAAGATGATGCCGATATGCGCCTCACTCCTATCGCTTATGCAGCCGGACTCGCTGATGAGCGCCGCATGGCGCTCGTTGAGGAGAAGCGCCGACTTCGCGACGCAATCATCACCCTTGCCGAGACCACGACAGTGCGTCCCGAGCAAGTGAATGACCTCCTCGCCGAGCGCGCTTCGTCACCTCTGCATCAAGGCGTGAAATTGGTCACCGTGGTGGCTCGTCCGGGCATCAGCATTGCCGACCTTGCGTCTTGCGTTCCCGCTCTCGCCGAGTGTCTCGCCTCACTGCCCGAGGAGCGCCGCGACGAAATCATTCAAGCCGCTGAGATACTCATCAAGTATGATGGCTACATCAAGCGCGAGCAGTTGCAAGCCGCCAAGTTGCGTCGCCTCGAGGACTTGCGCCTCCCGGCTGACATCGACTACAATGCCTTGCACTCGCTCAGCACCGAGGCTCGCCAAAAACTCATCCGGCACCGCCCGGCAACAATCGGTGCCGCCTCGCGCATCCCCGGTATTTCGCCCAGCGACGTCAATATTCTCCTGTTGTTACTCAATAGATAATTATTGTTCCACGTGAAACAATTAGACATTAATTTCGCTTAAATTCAATAACTTAACCTCAAAATCATAAAGATGGAATACATTAAATCAAAGATTCGCGACGTGGTGGATTTCCCCACCAAGGGTGTCATCTTCAAGGACCTCACAACAGCCTTCAAGGACCCCCGCGCCTTGCACATCATCGGTTGGGACTTGTCGCAACTCTACCGCGACAAGGGTGTCACCAAGGTGGTCGGCATCGAGTCTCGCGGCTTTATCGGTGGCTCGATCCTCGCCTTCGAATTAGGCGCCGGTTTCGTCCCCGCTCGCAAGCCCGGCAAGTTGCCCTCCGACACCGTCTCGGTTTCATATGCCAAGGAATACGGCACCGACACCATCGAAATTCACCGTGATGCTATCACCGAGGACGACATCGTGGTTATCCACGACGACGTACTCGCCACCGGTGGCACCATGGCTGCCGCTTACAACCTCGTCAAGAGTTTCAACCCCAAGAAAATCTATATCAACTTCTTGATCGAGATTTCGGTCCTCGAGGGCCGCAAAAATCTGCCCGCCGACGCCGATGTGACCTCGCTCATCGTCTACTAAGTCGTGGCTACCGCCGACCTTAATGACTCGTTGAAGGAGAAAATCTCCTTCTTGCCCGAAACGCCCGGAGTATACACATACTACGACCGTGACGGGCAAGTCATTTATATAGGTAAGGCAAAAAACCTGCGACGACGCGTCTCGTCATACTTCAACCGCACCCACGAGGTGCTACGCACCAATGTACTGGTGCGCAATATCGCCGACCTCTCCTATATCATCGTCCCCACCGAGCAAGACGCCCTCAACCTCGAGAACTCCATGATTAAGGAGTTCAAACCGCGCTACAACGTGCTCCTCAAGGACGACAAATCCTACCCGTGGATAGCCGTCACCGCCGAGATGTATCCGCGAGTATTCATCACGCGCCAACACATCAAGGACGGCACCAAATACTACGGTCCCTACACCAACACCCAGGTGGCGCGCACGGTGATTGACCTCGTGCGACAACTCTACCCCCTGCGCACCTGCCGTGTGCCCATCACCCCCGAGAACATCGCGCGCGGCACCACGCGCCTGTGCCTGCAGTATCATATCAAGCGCTGCCGCGGCTGCTGCCACGGGCTCATCTCGCGCGAGGAATACGCCTCCTACATCGACCATATCAAGCAAATCCTGCGCGGCGATACCGCAGCGCTGATGACCTACCTGCGCGACGAAATGTCGCGTCTCGCCGCCGAATTGCGCTTCGAAGAAGCACAGCAACTCAAGGTGAAATATCGTCTGCTGGAGAACTACTGCTCGCACAGCGTTATCGTGTCGCAGACCATCGGCGACATCGACGTCTTCGGCATCGACGCCATCGAGGGCGATGCCGACGTGTATGTCAACTATATGCACGTGCGCCTGGGTGCCGTGGTGCGCTCGCTCACCCTGCGCTACAAGCGCTCGCTCGACGAGGCGGCTGCCGACATCCTTGCCTATGCCATCGCCGAGGTGCGCGAGTCGCTCGCCATCACCCCCGACGAGGTGGTGGTCGCCGAGCCACCGGGCGTCGATATGCCCGACATCACCTTCACAATACCTCGCCGCGGCGACAAGGCTCACCTGCTCGAGGTATCGCAGCAGAATGCACGCCAGGCGCGCACCGACGACCTCAAATTCATGGCGAAGCACAACCCCGCCGAGCGCGTCAACAAGACCCTTGAGCGACTCCGTGCCGACTTCCGACTCCCGGTTTTGCCCCACCATATCGAGTGCTTCGACAACTCTAACATCCAGGGTACCAACCCCGTAGCCTCTTGCGTCGTCTTCCGCGACGCTAAACCCGCCAAGCGCGAATACCGACACTTCAATATCAAGACCGTCGAGGGCCCCGACGATTTTGCCTCCATGCGCGAGGTCCTCACCCGTCGTTATTCACGCTTAATGGCTGAGGGTCAGGAACTTCCGCAACTCATCGTCGTCGATGGCGGCAAGGGGCAACTCAGCAGCGCCGTCGAGGCTTTGGACGCCTTGGGCTTGCGCGGGGTCATCTCGGTAGTCGGCATCGCCAAGCGCCTCGAGGAGATTTACTTCCCCGGCGACTCGGTCCCCCTATACATCGACAAAAACAGCGAGTCGCTGCGCATCATACAGCACCTCCGCGACGAGGCTCACCGCTTCGGTATCACGCACCACCGCGACCGCCGCAGCAATTCGGCACTCACCAGCCGCCTCGACTCGGTGCGCGGCATCGGTCCTCAATCCCGCAACCTCCTCCTGCAGAAATTCCACAGCCTGAGCCGCATCTCCGCTGCCTCCGAGGCTGAAATCGCCGGAGTCGTCGGTCCCGCCCGCGCCCGCCTCCTCTACGCCGCCCTCCACGACACCGATGCAGACTGATTAGAGTGCAGTGCCACCGCGTCATCGCTATGTCGTCGTGGAGGACCACAGCGGCGAGAGAGACAAGTCAAAGTAAGCCGGTCTACTCCTCGCAATCACCCATATTTAACAATTATTTATATTTGTATTTCTCAATGATCAAGAAAAAACACCGCAACCCACTCTCTATAGACATCACCACACCCACCCCAATACAACACCTCTATTTCTAAATATTACTGTCCGCTAAAACTTGAGGGCGGCAGCATAGTAAGCCTCGAGCACTGC
>JBJEDD010000098.1:0-3042 GCA_051871715.1 Muribaculaceae bacterium
AACCTCCTCGGCGACATTTTAGGTCAGGAAATCAAATTCTTCTAAAAAATGAAAATTTGGATACATCGCAATGGTGTGCAGGAGGGTCCCTATGACTTGCCCGACTTGCTCAACCTCGGTATCAATGCCACCACCCCGGTGTGGTATCAAGGCTTGGCTCAGTGGATGCCCGCCGGTGTGGCTCCCATGACGGCGCCATTCTTCCCGCCGGGTGCCGCTCCTCAGCCGCAGCCGCAGCCGCAACCGCAACCGCAGCAAGTGTTTGTGCAGCAGATGCGCCGACCTTCCACATATATGGCATGGTCGATTTTGCTCACCATCCTCTGTTGCTCGCCCTTTGCCATCGCTGCTATTATCACCGGTGCCATCAGCGCCTCGCGCTATAACACCGGCGACTACTCCGGTGCTCAGACCATGAGTGATATCACCGCGTGGTTGCTCATCATCACCATAGTGCTCTCGCCGTTCACTATGTTCTTCCTCGGCGGCTTATGGTTTTAGCCAACGCGCATCGCTTGCTGAGAATTCTTTCTGTGATAGCCGCCGTAGGCATCATAGCCGTGGTGGTTTACCTTGCCACCCACAACCCCGAGAGCGCTCCGGCGCTGCGTTGCCCCTTCAAGGCGCTCACCGGATACGACTGCCCGGGATGTGGCACTCAGCGAGCAGTGCACGCCCTCTTTCATGGCGACTTTGCCGCCGCGTGGCGCTATAATGCCGCCCTGGTGCCCGCCCTGCTGCTCGCCCTCGCTTATATTGTAGTGCCGCCTCGCCATGCTACGTTGCTGTATCGCCCGGGTTTCATCGCCGGCGTAGCCATCGCCATCGTGGCTTGGTGGATATTACGTAACTTGTTGTCTATATGACTATTGATGAATACATAGCCGCGCATAGCGACCCCCAACCTCCTCGGCTCGAGCGCCTGTATCGCCACACTCACCTCACGCGCCTGTATCCGCGCATGTGTTGCGAGCCGGTGCAGGGGCGCTTGTTGTGCATGCTCACCTCCATGATTCAGCCCCTTCGCATCCTCGAGTTGGGCACTTTCAGCGGTTACTCTACCCTGTGCTTTGCCGAGGCGATGCCTCCCGAGGCACAACTCCACACCATCGAAATCGACGACGAGGCAGCCCCCGAGTTGCAGGCGCTATTCGACGAGTCGCCTCGCGCCGATGATATCCACCTCCATGTGGGCGACGCGCTCGACATCATTCCCGATATCAGTCGCGAGCCCTGGGACCTGGTGTACATCGACGCCAACAAGCGCCAATATTGCGACTACTACCGCCTCCTCAAGCCCTTAGTGCGCCACGGCGGCTATATCCTTGCCGACAACACCCTGTGGAGCGGCAAGGTCGCCGACCCCGACGCTCACGATGCCCAGACTCGGGGCGTCGACCTCTTCAACCGCCTCGTCGCCGACGACCCCGATGTCAGCAAGGTTATCCTCCCTCTGCGCGACGGACTCACCATTATTCGCAAACTATGAAGAAAAAAACCATATGGGATATGGGGCGACTCTCGCCCGAGGAATTTGCTGCCGCCGGGCGCATTCCGCTCACCGTGGTCCTCGACAACGTGCGCTCCCTCAACAATATAGGCTCGATATTCCGCTCCTGCGATGCTTTCGCTGTCGAGCGCTTGGTGCTCTGTGGCATCTCGCAGACGCCCCCGTCTGCCGAAATCCACAAGACCGCCCTCGGCGCCGAGGAGACTGTCGAATGGGCTTATTATCCCGACACCCTCGCCGCCGTAGCCGACCTACACGCCGTCGGTTACACGGTATGCTGCCTCGAGCAGGTCCACCATTCGGTCTCGCTTGAGCAATTCGCCCCGCAGCCGGGCACTCGCTATGCCCTCATCGCCGGACACGAAGTAGACGGCGTCGACCAGCGCGTCGTTGATGCCTGCGATATCTGCCTCGAGATTCCGCAGAGCGGCACCAAGCACTCGCTCAACGTTGCCGTGTCCACCGGCATTGCCATCTGGCACTTCTACTCCCATTTGCCCTCACCCTCTAATCCTATATAATATTATGAACCTCCGCAAACTCATCACCTGTGGCATCTTGTGCCCCGCAATTCTCATTATCAGTATGATTAATTGTAGCAGTACCCCATCAAATAATCCCGCGACCTCGCCCGAGGATTCTGTGGAAGTGATCATCCCGGCTCCCTTACATCCCGGCGACAAGGTGGCTATCGTCACCCCCGCCGGCCCCATCGACGGCAAAATCATCAATGCCGCAGCCGACGTGCTGCGCTCGCACGGCTATGAGCCGGTGATTTATCCCCACGCCTACGGTCGCCTCGGCTACTACAGCGGCACTGCCGACGATCGCTTCGCCGACCTCAGCGCCGCCCTCACCGACCCTTCTATCAAGGCTATCCTCTGCAGCCGCGGCGGATATGGCGCCGTTCACCTCCTCGAGCGCCTCAATACCCTCCCCTTGCGCGAAAATCCCAAGTGGCTCATCGGCTTCAGCGACATCTCCGCCCTTCATGCCCTGCTCTCGGCTCACGGCATCGCCTCGATTCACGGCCCCATGGCTAAGGGTATCTCCGAGAACCCCAATGGCGAGGATACTCGTGCCCTCTTTGATATCCTTGAAGGCAAAATGCCCACCTACACCTTCGCGCCCGCCACGTATAATCAGTGTGGCACCGCCACCGGGCGGCTCGTCGGCGGCAATGTGGCTGTCCTCGCCGGATTGCTTGATACCCCGCTCGACATCTTCGACCGCGGCACTATCATCTTCCTCGAAGACGTCTCCGAGCCCATCTACAAGATTGAGCGCATTCTCTATCAACTGCAACTCGCCGGCATCCTCGACCGTGCCGCCGGCATCCTCATCGGCGAATTTACCGACTATAAGCCCGACTCGGTCCACCCCTCAATGGAGGAAATGATTCACAGCATCCTCTCGCGATACGACATCCCCGTGGCATACAACGTCCCCTTCGGTCACGGCACCCGCATCACCCCGTTTGTCGAAGGCGCAACCGTCACCCTCACCGTCACCCCCTCCTCCGTCACCCTCAC
>JBJEDD010000099.1:0-3038 GCA_051871715.1 Muribaculaceae bacterium
CCAGATAATCAGGAAGAAAGCCAACTTGCTCACGCTCCACAACATCTCGCCGCCTTCAACCGAGTCGTTCAGCGCGATTGACGACAGCAACACCATCATCACCACGGCAAAGAGGTCCTCGACAATGAGCACCGCCAGTACCAAGGTGGCAAATTTCTGCTGGCGCAACCCCATGTCGGTGAACGCCTTGATAATAATAGTGGTGGACGACATCGACAACATTCCGCCGAGGAACAGGCTGTTGATGTTGTTGAAATGCAGCAACTTGCCGGTGGCAAAGCCCGCGCCCATCATGCCGATAACGATTATCAGTGCGGTGACCACTGCCGAGCCACCCGAGCGCATTAATTTCTTGAAACTAAACTCCAAGCCCAGGGAAAAAAGCAGAGCTACAATGCCTATCTGCGCCCAGAATTCGATATTCTCCTCGGTAGTCACCGAGGGTAGGTAAGTGAAGTTGGGGCTCGCCAGGAAGCCGGCGACAATGTAGCCGAGCACCACGGGTTGTCTCAGCCACTTGAAAAGTACGGTGACGACGGCACCAAGAAGCAAGATGAAGGCAAGGTCGAATATCAGGCTCTCGATGCTCATGGCGTGGCAGGTGTTTTATTTCAGTTCAAACGAGCGTGAGATAAGTCGGAAATTGTCGGCAAACAACTCAACCGTATAGGCGCCCGGTGTAAGCGCCGTGGTGACATCCCAGTAGATGGTGACGCCGCCGATTTCCTCACCGGCATACTCGATGACAGTCTTAGCCGAGCATTGCAGCGTGGCGTCCTCGAAGGTGAACGAGCCACCTCCGGTGAGCAATTGCCCCGAGGGTGTGGTGATGCGCAGGTAGATGGTCTTCGACCCCACCGGTGTGGAGTTGTTCTGCGGAATAGTGAACGTCACCTTCAATTGTTTTGCCTTGGTGACATTCTTTTCTTGTTTCCCTTTCTTGTTGAGAGCGATGAGGTTGAGCCCGGTGACGTTAAGTTTCTCGGCGAGGGTCATGCGCTCGTTGAGCACCTCGTTTTGTCGTGATGTTTCCTCAACTCGCGAGGTGAGTTCTTGGTTGCGGTCGCGCATCTCGGCATTTTCGTTGCGGAGGTTCTCGTTCTCAATATTCAAGCGATTGATTTCCTCAACATAGTGGCGCAAGAGGTTGCGGAGGGTCTCGATTTCGCCCTTGAGTCGTTGTATTTCAGCCGAACTGAGATTGCGCTGGTTGCGCAGTTCCTGTTGCAATTTCTCCACTTGCAGGCGTGCGGTCTCATATTTTTGTTGCAGGTCGCGCTTCACCGAGTCGTCGAGTATCAGTTGACGCTGGTTCTCAAATTGGCTGAACTCGTTGTTGAGTTCATCATATGCATTTTGCAACTCGCGTTGCGAGGCATCCAATTCAGCTTGCTCCTTGAGTGCAAGTGCCTCCTCGATAGCTTGGCGCTGGCTGCTGTTGGTGACAAAAAACCATATTCCCAAGGCGAGAATTACCACCACAAGCCCGGCGATGATGTACATCAGTGTGCGTGTGTCATTTTGAGGCTTGCGCTTGGGGCTCTTGGGCTGTTTATTCGGCTTCTTCTCCGGAGACTTCTCAGGCGTCTCATCTATTGAGAAACCCTCGCCCATTATTGTCGGTCGTAGTCTATTGCTATTATCTTCCATATTCTTGTGTCGTATTTGGTGACAAAGTTACAACAAATTATTGACATAACAAAAAGCGATGCCCGGGTGGACATCGCTTTTTGTGGAGTTATGGAGCTGAATTATTTCTCAATAAGAACGGGCTTGGCGGGAGCGGTTGCAGGCATAATAGCGGGTAAGGTCTGCTGGAAGTTGCCTGAGCCACGTACTACGCGCTTGCCGAGGCGAGGAGCCTTGCCGGCAGGTTGTTCCTCAACTGCGGGAGTGGTGATTTCCAAGCGTGCGAGGGGACCCCATTCGCCGTTGATGTTCTGACCGATAGCAAATGCAATGTACTCGGTAGCGGGATCTGCATTCCACCATGCTTCGTCTTCACCATATTGGTTCCAATAGGGATTGAAGGGATTGTCTGCCTTGAGGTAGTTCAGGATGCCCTCATCGCCCCAATCTTCGCTCTCATAAGTGGCCTTCTCGATAAGCATATCGCGGAAGAGTGAGCACTGGTCATTGGGGGTATAGGTCACAATCTGATAGCAACCCCATTCGCTGTTCTGGAAGGCACCGGCGGTGATGGTTACTTCGGCAACACCTTCGCCACCGAGCTTGCCTGTGGTTACAGGTACAACGATGTAGTCGGCATTGTTCTCGTTAACATCCCAAGGCTGGATGTAGAGTTCATAGTCGGTGCCGGGGCTCATGTTGGTGTAGGTATAGGTGTAGTCGTTTGCTTGAGCGATACCCCATGAGCGTACCATATCACCGATGGTGGAGAAGCCGAACATCGGACCCCACTGAGCGAGTTGTTGCTCTGCCTCACCTGCCTTGTAGATGCAGTAGGCATAGCCGGAGGTGTCTTCGTTGGGTACGAACGAGAAGGTGATAGTCTGGGGGGTAACTTCGTCAACGGTGCACTCTACCGAGGGATTACCAACGATTGCAGGCTTGGGAGTGTGGAACTGTACCATAGATACCGAGCAAGGAGTGCCGAGATTATCAAAGCCGAGGGTGATTACCAGGTAGTCGGCGTCGGCGGGCAAGTCAAGACCAGAGATTTGTCCGCTTGTGAAGTCTTGCCAATAGAGGTCTTCATTGTATTCGTCAACATATGATGCTTGGTCGGCTTCGGTGGGCAAATAGGTGAGATAGTTGGCGGGGAGAATGTCAAGCTTGAATGCAACGCAGTCGGGGGTGCGAGTGATACCTACCGTCAGGGTGCCGCCGGTCTCGCCTACTTTGTAATCCTGAAATTCGATATCGGCTGCTACACGACCGGCAATCTCGGGGAATTCGATGCTCTCTACACGCTCAAGCATAATGCTGGTGTGTGATTTGTCGACCTTGTGGATAACTACACGGTTGGGGTTGGTCTGTGCATAAGCGGTCACTGCGAGGAGCGCTGTAAGTATGAG
>JBJEDD010000100.1:0-10092 GCA_051871715.1 Muribaculaceae bacterium
ATTGTTAACCATCTTGTGCTCAATCATTTCGTCCTCTTTGAGTCCGAATGTATCGAGCATCTTCATCACGCGGTCGGTAGCGAAGAGGCGCATCAATTGGTCCTCAAAGGACACAAAGAATACCGACGAGCCGGGGTCGCCTTGACGTCCCGAGCGACCACGCAACTGGCGGTCGACGCGGCGCGACTCGTGGCGCTCGGTACCGATGATGGCGAGACCACCCACGGTCTTGCCCTTGGCGATTGCCGGGTCTTGCATATCCTTGACCTGCTGCGGCAACTTGATATCGGTACCACGACCTGCCATATTGGTGGCGATGGTCACGGCGCCGGGCAGACCGGCGAGGGCGACAATCTCTGCCTCGCGTTGATGCAACTTGGCATTGAGCACATTGTGCTTGATTTTGCGCATATCGAGCATTCGCGACAGCAACTCCGAGATTTCTACCGACGTGGTACCTACCAGCACCGGGCGACCAATCTTGTTGAGGCGCTCGATTTCAGCAATCACTGCCTTATATTTTTCCTTCTTGGTCTTGTACACGCGGTCGTTCATATCGACACGTACTACCGGACGATTGGTAGGAATCTCTACAATCTCAAGTTTGTACACATCCCAGAACTCGCCTGCCTCGGTGACTGCGGTACCGGTCATACCGGCGAGTTTGTGGTACATACGGAAGTAATTCTGCAAGGTAATGGTAGCAAAGGTCTGTGTGGCTGCCTCCACCTTGACACCTTCCTTGGCTTCAATCGCCTGGTGCAAGCCGTCGCTGTATCGACGACCTTCCATGATACGACCGGTCTGCTCATCGACGATTTTGATCTTGTTGTCGTCGATTACATATTCTATATCCTTGTCAAAGAGGGTGTAAGCCTTGAGCAACTGGGTGACGGTGTGCACGCGCTCCGCCTTGACAGCATAGTCTTGCATCAACTCATCCTTGCGGGTCTGGCGCTCCTCGGTATCGGCGATATGCTCCAAATCGCTCAGTTGGGTGGTGATATCGGGCAGGACGAAGAAGTTGGGGTCGTTGGTCTTGCCGGTGAGTTCGTCGATACCCTTATCAGTAAGTTCTACGCTGCGGTTTTTCTCGTCAATGACAAAGTATAGCGGGTCGGTGACAATAGGCATCTCGCGAGCGTTATCCTGCAGATAGTGTGCCTCGGTCTCGAGCATGATATTCTTCATACCCTCCTGGCTCAGGAACTTAATCAACGGCGGATACTTGGGCAGTCCCTTGAATGCGCGGAAAAGCAACAAGGCGCCTTCTTTCTTGACTTCCTTATCCTCGGAGGCAAGTTTTTCCTTAGCCTCTACAAGGATGTTGTTGACCAACGAGCGCTGAGCCTTGACCACGCGCTCCACATTATATTTATATTCATCGAAGTACTGCTCTTCGCCCTTGGGCACGGGACCCGAAATAATCAGAGGGGTACGGGCATCATCAATGAGAACCGAGTCGACCTCATCGACGATAGCGTAGTAGTGACCGCGCTGCACCATATCCTCGGGGCTCATCGCCATGTTATCGCGGAGGTAGTCAAAGCCGAACTCGTTGTTGGTACCATAGGTGATATCGCAGTTGTATGCGGCACGACGAGCAGGAGTATTGGGCTGGTGCTTGTCAATGCAGTCGACTGTCGAGCCGAGGAACTGATACAACGGTCCCATCCACTCGGAGTCGCGCTTGGCGAGGTAGTCGTTGACGGTTACCACGTGAACACCGCGCCCGGTGAGGGAGCGCAAGAATACGGGCAATGTGGCTACCAAGGTCTTACCTTCACCGGTAGCCATCTCGGCGATTTTGCCCTCATTGAGCACCTTGCCACCGACCATCTGCACATCGTAGTGCACCATATCCCAGGTAACCTCGTTGCCACCTGCCATCCAGTGGTTGCGATAGATAGCCTTGTCGCCTTCGATGGTGACAAAGTCCTTGCCCTGACCGGCGAGGTCTCGGTCGAGTGCCGAGGCGGTCACCTCGACAGTCTCGTTGTTGGCAAAGCGGCGTGCGGCATCGCGCATCGCAGCAAAGGTCATCGGGAGGTGCTCCTCCAACTTGGCTTCGAGGGTTTCCTTGATATTCTTCTCGAGGTGATCGATTTCGTCCCACAGGGGCTGACGCTCGTCGAGGGGCAAGGTCTCGATTTTCACCTTCAACTCGGCAATTTTCTCCTCGTCGGGACGGATAGCCTCGTGGATATCAGCGCGGATGCCGTTGACGGTCTCGCGCAATTGGTCGTTGGTCATAGCCTTGAACTGCTCTGCCAGCGGTGTAATATTTTTTGCTACAAACTCGAGATAGCGCTTGCGGTCGCGCTGAGCCTTGGAGCCGAAAATACTTTTGAGAATTGATTCTAAAGACATATATATTGTTGATTATTAGCGTTAATAAATGTGCGCTCGCTGCGCGATACTTAGAAAACCATTGGAGGCATCGCCGCGCCGTTGGGCGAGCGGATACGCAGCAAGCGTGCCACCGTGGGGGTGATGGCGCGCACATCTATAGGAGTGTCAATCACTCGCGAGTCTACACCCGGGGCGAGGATTATCACCGGCGCCGTGGCGGTGGCGATGCGGCGCACATAGTGGATGCGGCTCTCGCTTGCCGGCGAGATGATATCGTCGACCACTTCCCAGCCCGGAGATACCTCGACGAGCAAATCGCCCAGTGAGGTAGGATGGCTGTTGCGTCGCAACATTGCTACATACTCGGTGCCGCGTGCCTGTAGGATCTCGTCGCAGGTGTATACGCGGTCGACACCGCTCATGCGAGTGAGGAATTGCGCTGCCTTGACGCGCACATCGGTGGGGTCAAGGCTCAGCGACTCTATGAGTTTATGGTTGAGGTAGAACTGTCCGTTGTGGTAGGAGTCAATCCAGTCGCCGTTGCCATATGTAGCCATGAGGTACATATTGAGGAGCGACTTGGCTTTGTTGGTTGAGAACTCGCCATAGGGGATGCCCCACGCGGGGTCATCGCGGCGCGAGCGCCCTGCCGGAGGGGTCGCGGCTACAAAGAAGAGCGCGTGCCCGCCACCCACGCTGTTCTCGACTGTGGATATGAGTTGCTCAAGGTTATTGTCAAGACGCAAGTAGGCGTCAATAAGTTCATAGCGGTTGTCATCGCGGACCGTATAATCATAGGGCTGGAGGGTGTAAGCCACTGATATCATATCAAGGCTCCCCGAGTGCCCGAGTTTCTGCTCGGTAACGAGGCGTCCTGCCATATCGGTGACCTCGGCATTGACCATCGGTGAGGACATAAACTTCACCCAGCGGTCTTGGGCACCGCGAGCAAAGATGTAGCGGAAAGGATACTGCGTGACATGAGCCGGCAGACAATTGTAAGCATCCGGCGACTTGAGCGGCGTCCACTGCACGGTATCCAGGCGCAGGTTGAGCGACTCGCTGCGGTTGCGCTTGCCCACAAAGGAAGGCACATCCGTGTAATATGACGACGACGACCAATTGCCATTCTCGGGATTAATCCACAGAGCACAGTTGGCGCTATGCCCGGCAAGAAGGACTGCCTGCTGGGCATCGGCTGCTACACCATAGACGCGAGCAATGCCACTGCCGGCGATGCGCACCTCATCCGACAGGGTCCCCACTACCAAGGGACGCGGCGACAGGGTCTGCGTGGTGTATGTGCCGCGCATCTCGGGGTCGAGGAGCGACCAATCGGCTCGCATGGTCTCGCGGTTATAGGTCATAGCGCCGGTGATGGCGGTTGCCGACGGCGCGGCACCGGTGACCAACATCGCCGTGGCGGCTGTCACATCTACATTGGTGCCATAGTCGACATTTGCCAACACTACCCCCTCGCTGAGGAGCCGATTGAAGCCACCGTTGCCAAACTGTCCGCGCAACAAGTCGACATATTGATAATCAAGCCCGTCAATGACTATGCCCACCACTATCTGCGGGCGCACACCCGGTGCCTGGGCATTGGCTGCCATTGCGGTCATCGAGGCGATGAGCGCTACTATCAAGCGTGGCATTTTTCGGCGCGGTGTCATTTTATCAATTTCTTCTTATATAGTGTTAAATACGTGATGGACAAGCACATATCAGCCATTATCAAGGGCAAAAACGCCGCATTGACCGACTGTGGCAACCGGTACCACATCAGCGCCATTCCAATTAGTAGTGCAAAGTTAACAATTTGATACGTAAAAACATAAATCTTGCACTTTTTTAACCAAATAAACATCGGTACTATCAGGCACAATGGGTTGAGCCACAGGTACAGATAGTTTGGTGATGTCGCCTCGTGAATGGAGACAAATATCAAAAAAGTGAGCAACAGCCCCAAAAGCCCGTTGACGGCATAAAAAATGCAATGATACACGCGGCAAAGCGCTCCACGACGCATATCGCGGATGCAAATCCACAAAGTGAGGGCGAAAATGAACCAGCAAATAAAAAGTGGTGTGAGATACCATGGCGTTGGACCGGGCACGGCATTGTCTGCCGGATAATCAACAACCACTTGAGTATCAAGCACCAATGGCTTGCTACCCACGGTTGCTCCTGCCAATTGGCTGTCAAGCACCACGGGCGCAAAGGCTTGTTGTCGTGGCTCCAAGGCATAATCGATACCCGAGCCAAGCGCCAAGTCAATGCCAAACTGATACCACGGGAAGTTGCGATGGTAATAGCGCATGATATTGCGGTAGGTCACCTTGCAAGCAACTGAGTCAAAGCGTGTTGGAGGCAAGATAATGGAGTCGCCGAGTGCTCGCTCAATCAACCGCAAAGGGCGTGTTGCACAGTTGTCCTTGACGTAATTATAGCGATACACGCGATTGTCAGGCAACAAATTTTCTCCTATCAGTTGTCGAAGTCTTGCCGTCTGTAGGCTATCCATATCAATGCGATGAACAACTACGCGACGCCCCGAGAGGCGGTAATACTCCTCGAAGGGAGCCCATATAAATGCCGCGCAGCAATAGTCGGTCTCACCCTTGACAAAGCGATAGACAAAGTTGGGCGAATTGAAGTCAAACTCACCCCAACTCACAACGATATCACTGTGAGTGTCGGCTATACGTATAGCCGAGTGTCCCTCGAGTTCATAAATATCGTTGCCGGGATAAATGTTAACAAAGTACACTTGAGGCTCACCAAGAGCCACCAAGGCAACACAGAATGTTAATATGTTTAAAAGGAGGCGCTTCATCTTATGTTAATAAGTTTATGCGTTTGCAATGAGAGGCGCCAGCGCGGGTGCTGCATGATGTACTCTACTGTCTCGGGAATATTGGAGCCGGAGAGCGGCTGGAGAAAATGATGCCGCGCCGGCAGCAACTGTGCAAGTTCCTCGACATCTTGCCCTTGATAGACAACCTTCAACTCGTCGATGCGGTCAACGAGCCACGGCGCCTCCTTGGGCGAGCATGTCACCCAATCCACCTCAACAGGCACCGGATTGGTGCCGTTGGTCTCAATCTGCACATAAAAGTGCTGAGCCTTGATGGCGCGGAGCAACTCGCTGTCAAGTTGCAAGGTAGGCTCACCACCGGTAATCACCAAGTGGCGCGCCGGATATGCCGAGATGGCAGCGACAATCGCCTCGGCATCCATTTCGGTACCGGTGGCAAAGTCGGTGTCGCAGAACGGGCAATGGCGATTGCATCCACACAGCCGCAGGAACACAGCCGGTGTGCCGGTGTAGTAGCCCTCGCCCTGGAGGGAATAGAATATTTCGTTGACCTTATACGTCTTTCTCATAGGATGCGAGGTTTCCTTCACTCTCCTGTACATCAACACGATAGCAATTGTCGACATGCTCACAAATCCAGCGAGCGATATTCTCGGCTGTGGGATTGCAGTCGAGCACATCATTGAGGCATGCGTGGTCGAGTCGCTCGCACACCGCTTGCTTGATATGCGAGAAATCGGTGACCATGCCGTTGCTGTTGAGGGCGGCGGCACGACAATACACGGTGATTATCCAATTGTGCCCATGCAGTGAAGTGCACTTGCTGGCATAATCGAGGTCGAGCCGATGAGCGGCGGATATTTCCAAACGTTTCTGTACGTAATACATATGTGTTATTGGTCTTGTTCGGGTGGATTAACAACAGGGATACCAGCCTTGGCGGCGAGGTCGTAGAGATATGCGAGCGCTGCCTCGCGAGTATCTTCAATCTCGCAGTCCTTGACTGCCTGCTTGAGATTTTTGGTGAAATAGCCTACCAGGGGGCTTTGCGACAACCCGAAGATGTGCATGATTTCATTGCCGTCTACGGGGTTCTTGCGGTTGCGCTCGGCATCCTTGGCGCGTATGATTTCAAATTTCTCCTCAACGAGGTCAAAGTTGTCAAGGAAACGTTGTTTCTTGGCTTCGTTTTTGCTTGTGATATCGGCACGCGCCAGTATCATCAGGTCGGCGAGGTCCTCCTCGGCATAGTTCATCAAGCGACGCACTGCGCTGTCGGTAACTTCGTCCTCGACGAGGGCTATAGGGCGCATATGCAACTCAACCAACTTCTTGACATATTTCATCTCGGCTCCCAAGGGCAACTTGAGGCGTCTGAATATGTTGGGCACCATCTTGGAGCCTATGAAGTTGTGATTGTAGAAGGTCCAACCGGCAACCGGGTCGTAATGTTTGGTTACGGGCTTGGCGATGTCGTGGAAGAGAGCCGCCCAGCGGAGCCACTCGTTGTCGGAGCGCTCGGCAACGGTGTCGAGCACCTGGAGGGTGTGATAGAAATTATCCTTGTGTCCGCGACCATTCACCACTTCGACACCGCGCAGGGCTTCCAACTCGGGGAGGATTAATTTGAGCAAGCCGGTGCGGTGCATCAAGTCCCAACCAATTGACGGCTTGGGTGAGCGCATAATCTTGCCAAGTTCGTCCTTGATACGCTCCGCGGTAATAATTTCGATGCGGTAGGCATTGCGAGTGATAGCCTCGAGAGTGTCGGGGTGTATATCGAAATTAAGTTGAGTGGCAAACCGAATTGCGCGCATCATGCGCAGGGGGTCGTCGCTGAAAGTGATATCCGGGTCGAGAGGTGTGCGTATTATGCGATTATAAATATCCTCGATGCCACCGAAGCGGTCAATGACCTCGCCATAGGAGTCGGCATTGACCGATGCCGCCAAGGCATTGATGGTGAAGTCGCGACGCGAGAGGTCGTCGTCGAGGGTTCCATCCTCGACGATGGGGTTGCGGGAGTCGCGATGATACGACTCCTTGCGAGCACCGACAAACTCAAACTCGACTCCACGAGCAGTGACCTGTGCCGTGCCGTAGGTGCGGTAGACAGCGAGGTGGGTGTGAGGTCCCAAGGCGGCAGCCACCGCCTCGGCGAGTTCGATGCC
Source organism: Muribaculaceae bacterium (assembly GCA_051871715.1). Classification (GTDB taxonomy): domain Bacteria; phylum Bacteroidota; class Bacteroidia; order Bacteroidales; family Muribaculaceae; genus CAG-873. The sequence continues at coordinate 7,342 of JBJEDD010000100.1, forward strand.
CGAGCCAACGGTGACAAAGTCGATATCCTTGGACTTGCGCCCGATAATCAAGTCGCGCACATAGCCACCCACGACGTAACATTCACGCTGCATCTCGTCAGCGACCTTGCCTACCGTGGCTATCGACTTGGTTGAGAGTTTAGACTTGAGATTCATCGAGCAAGTTGACCGAAATCATCATTGGCGTTGGTGATGCGACGCGCTGCACCGGTCTCACCGACGATATAAGTATTCTCGACTCCCACGGCGCCTGTACCGGGGATGACAAATTTAGGTTCCACGGCAATGGCATTGTTGGCAACCAGCACTTCGCGCGAGCGAGGCGCCAGCACGGGCGCTTCATTGATAGAGATACCCAAGCCATGCCCCACAAAGCCGGCGTGGTGACAATATCCCATAAAACACTCACCCAAGCCGGCAGCGTTAGCCATAGCGACAGCCTCGTTGTAGAGGTCGGCGGTGCGGGCTCCGGGGACAGCCATCTCGGCAATACGCGCACAAATATCATTGGACAAGCGCAATGCCTTAACTGCAATATCTGAAGGCTCTCCGGCGATGTAGCAACGGGTCATGTCGGTCATGTATCCGTTGAAATTGCCGTTAGCATCAACCATGACCGGCATATTGGGGCGAATGAGTGTACCATCGGCTCCCACCGGGAGCGACGGATGCATACCGGCGCCACCCATGGCGAAGTCATATGGCGAGGGAGAGTCGGCATTCTCACCGGTGAGGATGTTGCCCATGAAAATTTCGAGGTCGGGGCCGGTGACGCGGAACTGCCCGAGGCACCCCTGGAGACGCAATTCGCGCTCTATCTCGATCTGAAACTCGATATCGGTCATACCCTCACAATACAACTCGGGAATTTTGTTATACACTGCTGCGTGGCGTATGCCTGATTCCTCCATGAGGTGTATTTCCAACGGAGTCTTGATCGCGCGAGCGGCACGTAGCACCTTGGAAGCATTACCAAGTGTAGCGCCGGGGAAAAGTCCCAAGAGGCGGTCTACACGGCTGTAGGGCATGGTATCAACCTCAAGCCCGATTGCCGTACAAGCGGGAAGCAACGAGGCTATTTCGTCGGGACGCGAAATGGTGCTGACATTGTCGCCCATAAGGATTGAAGGACGACGGACATAGTAGTGGATGGAGCCATCCACATTAATATATATAAAGCCACAGAAAACTCGCCCGGTGAGATAGAAGAGATTGGCGTTGTCACATAGCAATACTGCATCGAGTTGTTGAGCGAGCATCTCGTGCTGCACCTTGGCGATGCGCAGAGCAAGTTCGTCGGGCGGAAGTAGTTGTAAATTAACGTTATACATATGTTTAACCTATAATAGGAAGAGTCAACAATTGGTCAAAACAATCAATACGGAAATCGGCATCGACAACCTTGCCGAAGCCGTATGCAGCCCACACAAATTCGATGCCGGCGGCATGAGTGCTGTCGCAATCACGCTGAATGTCACCGACATATACCGGGCGCTTGAGATTATAACGCTCAATGAGGGTGCGAATGTTCACATCCTTGTCGACACCGGTGTCGCCATAGGTGAGGCTGTCGATAAAGTAGGGCTTCAAGCGCGTGTACATCTGGAAATTGTCCAAGCCGCCACCGGCACAATTGCTTATCATGAACAAGCGAACGTGTCGACTGAGAACCTCGATGGTTGACTTGACACCCGGATAAAGTTTGCCACCCAAGCGAGGCATCAGTTGCTCCTCCGTGGCATACAAGCGGGTGAGGAACGCATCGGCATCGGTGCAATAGCCGCCCATAATTTCCTTGTAAATCTCGGCAAGAGGCTTACCCATCAAACGCACCAACTCGTCGTAGCGCACCGGCGGTCGCGAAATGCCCATACTCCGGGCAGTGGCGTCCCACACTTTGCAATACGACGGAACGGCATCCCACAGGGTACCATCCATGTCAAAAATCAGTGAATCAATGGGTTGCTTCATTTTTATAGAAAATTACACCTATTTGTTCAATATCCTTAACGGTATCAACACGCATGATGTGTCGCACCTTGATGGGCTTGTCGCGAGTGATGATACGCCCGGAGGCTATGGTGTCAACCTTGAGGTAGGAGACTCCCGAGCCTCGCCCGAGCCAACGCCCATAGTCGTCAGCAACGACTACATTGACCGTATCGACCGCCGGGATAGAATCACCCGCAGTCGGCGGGAAGGTAACCTCGAGCCACAAGTTGCTGTAGACATATGCGGCGGAATGTCGCACAGCAATAGCAACAGCCTCACAATCAACAGTATCGCTGAGTTGAGGCTCAAACACGAGAGTATCGCCATAAGCCCAGCCCGAGGCAGGAATATTGCTGAAAGAGGCATCGCTGTCAATCTCGGGGGCGCAAGCCCACAGGGACAACAGCGAGGCGGCAATCAAGCCGCGACACAGGCGCATCATTGCTTGTCGGGCTCGGGTGCCGCGGGCTTATCTCCCTCGCTGCCATTAGGTTGGCGCTTGTTGCGTCGTTTATTGCGGTCCACGTCGCCCTGGGGCTGGCGATTGCCACCCTGGGGTGCGGGCTTTTTCTTCTTCTTTTTGTTTTTGCGGTCGAAGCGAGCAACGTCGTCTTGTCCGAGGATATCACCAAATGCGGCCTTCTCCTTGGGCTTCTCGTTGGCATCGCCGGCGAGGGTCAAGGGCTTCTCGCCCGCCTTATTGAGTTTTATCACCTCAAAGGCACGAGCCGCACTGATAGTCACCAGGTTAGCCGCCAA
>JBJEDD010000100.1:10192-11988 GCA_051871715.1 Muribaculaceae bacterium
GTGTCGGCGAGGACCTTGATGAGTTGACGGAAGTCGACACGCTCGTCGGCGATGTAGTAAAAAATCGCCTTGTTGCCATCGCCCTGGTACTCGACATCACCGATTTTCATATTCAGTCCGAGGTCGGCGGCGATGCGGCGAGCACGAATCATGGTGTCGTGCTCCTTGGCACAGGACTCCTCAAAGCGCTCCATGTCGCCGGGGCGCACCTTGCGGAACACGCGGCGTATCTCCACGTCGTCCTTGGCACGACCGCGCTCGCGGGGCAAGCCGTTGCGCTTCATGCGGCGCTCGGCAAGGATACCGAGGAGGGTTACACGCCCGATATCGTGCCCGGGGGTAGCCTCCACAGCCACCATATCACCGATTTCCAAGGGGATATGAGTGCTGTTCTTGTAGTAGCCCTTGCGAGTATTTTTAAAAGTCACCTCGACGATTTCGCTATCCGCCTGGCAGCCTGGAATATCGGCGAGCCAGTTGTAGGAATGGAGCTTACAACGAGGCTCACCCCCACACTTGCCACAGCAGGAGCAGTGGCTCGACTCGGGCAGGTCATCGGCAGAGATGTCTTCGATAAAATCTTCAGCCATTGTCTCAGAAAATTACAAATTATTTGGCAAAAGCCACCGAACGTGTTTCGCGGATAACTGTAATCTTGACTTGACCGGGATAGGTCATTTCATCCTGGATGCGCTTGGCGATTTCGCTTGAGAGTTTTTCGGTCTCGACATCGTCAATCTTGTCGGCACCGACAATCACGCGAAGTTCGCGACCGGCCTGGATAGCATAGGTCTTGATGACACCCGGATAAGAGAGGGCGAGTTGCTCGAGGTCGTTGAGACGCTTGATATAAGCCTCGACGATTTCGCGGCGAGCACCGGGACGAGCACCCGAGATAGCGTCGCACACTTGCACGATAGGAGCGAGGAGTGTTGTCTGCTCGACTTCGTCGTGGTGAGCACCGATGGCATTGCAAATTTCGGGCTTCTCCTTGTATTTCTCAGCGAGTTTCATACCGAGGAGAGCGTGCGGTAATTCGGGTTCTTCGTCGGGCACCTTGCCGATATCGTGGAGGAGACCGGCACGGCGAGCCTTCTTGGGATTAAGTCCGAGTTCCGACGCCATGATTGCACAAAGGTTGGCAGTCTCGCGGGAGTGCTGCAAGAGGTTTTGACCGTAGCTTGAGCGATATTTCATCTTGCCGACCATGCGGATGAGGTCGGGGTGCAAGCCGTGGATACCGAGGTCGATGGCTGTACGCTTGCCGGTCTCGATGATTTCTTCCTCGACTTGCTTGCGCACCTTGGCAACGACTTCCTCGATGCGGGCGGGGTGGATACGACCGTCGGCGACGAGTTGATGGAGAGCAAGGCGAGCGATTTCGCGGCGGACGGGGTCAAAGCCCGAGAGGACGATAGCCTCGGGGGTATCATCGACGATGATTTCGATGCCCGTAGCAGCCTCGAGAGCGCGGATGTTGCGCCCTTCACGACCGATGATGCGACCCTTGATTTCGTCAGAGTCGATATGGAATACGGTGACCGAATTTTCGATAGCTGTCTCAGTGGCAACGCGTTGGATAGATTGAACAACGATGCGCTTGGCTTCCTTATTGGCGGTCATCTTAGCCTCGTCCATGATGTCGTTGATGTAAGAAGCGGCGGCTGTTTTAGCCTCGTCCTTGAGGGACTCGATAAGTTTGTTCTTGGCTTCCTGCTGCGAGAGACCCGAGATGTGCTCGAGTTGCTCAAGTGCATTGCGGTGCATCTTGTCAACCTCGGCTTGGCGCGCCTCAA
>JBJEDD010000101.1:0-3022 GCA_051871715.1 Muribaculaceae bacterium
CCGGGGTCTTTTCGCCTGAGTATAAGCAACCCGCGCTGCGGGTTGTGCTGCCTTTTTTGAGGTGGTGATCCCCACGTAGGCGCTCTGCGCCAACGTGGGGTTTCGCATGAGGAACCTGCTCCGCAGGTTCTCGCGGGGTTGATAGGGCCAATAGGGCTAATAGCCCAATAGGGCGAATTAGTCTAATTGGACTAATAGGTATCCCGGCAGTAGAGCTTAACGGATTTTTGCCTTTGAGGGGGCTGTGATCCCCACGTAGGCGGAGCCAACGTGGGGTTACGCATGAGGAACCTGCTTTGCAGGTTCTCGCGGAGTTGATAGGGCCAATAGGGCTAATATGCCCAATAGGGCGAATTGGTCTAATTGGTCTAATTGGACTAATAGGACTAATTCAAGATGTTGGGCTTGACGATAGATATAAATGAGTTGATAGCGACGTGTGTGATGATGCCCAACGGACGGGAGTCGCATCGACCTGATGATATCACATCGATGGGCTATACGTTGCAGATAGATTGCCGAGGCAAGTGGTTCAAGCGCGCCTTTGAGTCGGAAAATCCCGTGTTGCTGAGGTCGTGGGCAGAGTTTTACCTTGTGGACCGCACGTACCTGACGGATAAAGAGGCGCGAGAGATGCAGAAAGACAAGGATGCGACGTACAAGATGATCATACCTGCCGAAGCGGGGCAAATTGCCGATGTTTTTTTGCCCTGTCGGGAATAGTTGAAATCAGGAATTTATAAACTCCTTGAGGCGATTGAGGAGAGAACGGTCGTCGGGACGCAGGTTGATTGAGACCTGCGAGTCGCGGCGATTAAGGAAAATAATAGATGTGTCGAGCACGATTGCGGTCCATTCCTCGAATGGGACGAATGCGTGAATGTGAGCCAAGGGGATGCGATGGAACAGGGCATGCGGGTTGATGGAGCCGATGACCAAGTGAGAAGCCTCGGGGTTGATAGAGATATTGTGCAAGGCGCCCACGCTATCGAAAAGGAGGGCGAAGTCGAGGCAGTCGGGACTCTTGGCGCGACGCGGGAATTGATGGTATATGGCACGTATGATATCTTTGGTAATCATAGGCAGTGGAGGACGGCATTCATGGATGATAAAGATATAACAAAGGAGAGGCGCCGAAAGTTGCGGAAGTGCAAAAAATAACCGCCGACCACGAGAATAAGCGGTCGGCGGTTACTAATAAGGTAATTAAGCGAGGAAGCCCAGGAGGACACCTGCGGCGACAGCGGAGCCGATAACGCCGGCGACGTTGGGACCCATAGCGTGCATAAGCAGGTAGTTGGAGGGGTCGTATTCGAGGCCGAGGTTATTGGAGATGCGCGCCGACATGGGCACAGCCGAAACGCCGGCGTTGCCGATGAGGGGGTTGATCTTCTTGGACTTGGGAAGAACGAGGTTGAAGAGCTTGACGAAGAGGACGCCGGAGGAAGAAGCAATGACGAACGCCATGAAACCGAGGAAGAAGATAAAGATGGTCTGAGGCGTAAGGAATTGCGAAGCCTGAGTAGAAGCGCCGACAGTCATGCCGAGGAGGATAGTGATGATGTCGGTGAGGGCGTTAGAGGCGGTCTTAGCCAAGCGGTTGGTGACGCCACACTCGCGGAGGAGGTTACCGAAGAAGAGCATGCCCAACAGAGGAATACCCGAGGGGACGACGAAGCAGGTGAGCAAGAGACCCACGATGGGGAAAATAATCTTCTCGTTCTGCGATACGGCGCGAGCGGGTTTCATCTTGATAAGGCGCTCCTTTTTGGTTGTGAAGAGGCGCATCAACGGAGGCTGGATAACAGGGACGAGAGCCATGTAAGAGTAAGCCGAGACGGCGATGGCGCCCATGAGGTTGGGGGCGAGCTTAGACGAGAGGAAGATAGCGGTGGGGCCATCGGCGCCGCCGATGATAGCGATAGCACCGGCTTGGTCGGGAGCGAAGCCGATAGCGAGGGCGACCATATAAGCGCCGAAGATGCCGAACTGAGCGGCAGCACCGATGAGCATCAACTTAGGATTGGCGATAAGGGCAGAGAAGTCGGTCATAGCGCCAATGCCGAGGAAGATGAGCGGGGGATACCATCCGGCACTGACACCGTTGTAGAGGATATTGAGGACAGAGCCTTCCTCGTAGATGCCGATTTCGAGCCCGGCGGCGGTGTTGAAAGGGATGTTGCCGATGAGGATACCGAAGCCGATGGGAACCAAGAGCATAGGCTCGAAGTTCTTCTTGATTGCCAGCCAAATGAAGAACAAGCCCACCAAAATCATGATGATGTTGCCCCACTCGGCGTTGGCAAAACCGGTCAGTTCCCAGAACCGACCGAGGTTCTTACTTAGAAAATCAAATTCCATGAGTCGGTAAAGGGGTTTATTCGATTACGATTAAGGGGCTACCCTCGAGGACAGAGTCGCCGGCGGCGACGAGGATTTCCTTGACGGTACCGTTAGAGCCGGCGTGGATAGCATTTTCCATCTTCATAGCCTCGAGGAGGAGGACGGTGTCGTCAGCCTTGACAGCGTCGCCGACCTTGACGGGAATGGAGAGGACCACGCCGGGGAGGGGCGCCTTGACAGCCTTGGCGTTAGCGCCGCCGGCTTGGGGCTTGGCGATGACCTTCTCGCCGGTAGCGGTGCGGGGAGCAGCAGCGGGACGAGGAGCTTGAACAGACTTAATGGCGGCAGCCTTTTTGGCTTCTAATTCGACGCGATAAGCGACGCCGTTAACTTCAACTTGGGCAACGTTGTCCTCGATATCACCGATGTTAACCTTGTAGGAGTTGCCGTTGATTTTATATTTGTATTCTTTCATTGTAACGAGATTGATTAAAGATTAAAATCAGTGGCGCACGTTGCGTTGAGGCACTTCGCGCAGGCTGTAGATCTTGGAACTCCAGGGCGAGTAAGCGCGCTTGACTTTGTTGATAGTAAGGATAGTGTTTTCGCTGTCGTGAGCGTCGAGGTGCTCGTGGAGCGCCATGACGATAGCGGCGATTTCCTCGCCGGTGTCGTGGCT